>RFKO01000240.1 GCA_003694235.1 Anaerolineae bacterium | reverse complement strand
GGCGTTTCGCGGGCGCGGATCAGACGCGCCTCCCCATTTTCGAGCCAGACCACCGCCGGTCGCGTCGCGCCGTTGTAGTTGCTCGCCATGCTGAGGTGATACGCCCCGCTGACCGGGACGGCGACCAGTTCGCCCTCCTGTACATCGGGGAAGGGCAGGTTTTCGATGAGCACATCCCCGCTCTCGCAATATGGCCCGGCCAGCCAGGCGGGGCCTGTGTTGGGACGGTCTGGCCGCTCGACAGGCAGCGCGCTGTAGCGCGCCCCGTAGAGGGCGTGGCGCGGGTTGTCGGCCATACCGCCGTCGAGCAGCAGCCAGCGGCGGTGCGCGGTGCGTTTAACCGTCCCCACGCGGTAGATCGCCACCCCGGCGCGGGCCACCAGGCTGCGTCCCGGCTCGACGTGCAAACGCGGCAGCGACATGCCAGCCCGCCGACAGGTTTCCACCACCGCCTGCGCCGCGAAGCGGATATAGTCCTCAACCGGCGGTTGCGGCAGGTCGTCCTCGTGGTAGGCCACGCCCCAGCCACCGCCGATGCACAGCGTCCAGTCCGCAGGCAAAGGGATTTCTTTCGCCAGCGCCAGCGTGTCTTCGATGGCCTGGCGCAGCGGCGCGGGGTCGTCGAATTTGGAGCCCAGATGGAAGTGCAGTCCGCTGAGCGGCAATCCCTGTTGGCGGCAAACCTGCGCCGCGCCGGCGATCTCCGCCGCGCTCATGCCGAATTTGCTGTCCTCCTGCCCGGTCTGGATGTGAGCGTGGGTTTCCACGGCGCGGCCGGGACGGAAGCGCAGCCACAGGTTGGGGGTATTAAGACTTCCGAGGTCTCCAAGACCTCGGAAGTCTGGTGAAGAGAGTTCAACCAGCCGGCGCAGTTCGCTCAGGTTGTCAACCACAATGGTGCCGGCTTGAGCCAGGGCGGCGGCCAGCACAGCGGGAGATTTGTTCACCCCGTGGATCAGGATGTGCTCCCGCGGCACGCCCGCTGCCTCGGCGACGCGCATCTCCCCCAGGCCGGTGCAATCCACCCACAGGCCGTGACGCTGAGTCCACTGGGCGATGGCGACCGCCAGGAAGGCCTTGCCTGCGTAGGTGATGCCGCTCGCACCGGGGTAATGTTCTTGCAGGGCGTGGTGATACTCCTGAACCGCGGCGTCCATCGTGGCCGCATCGTAGATGTAGAGTGGCGTGCCATACTTTTCGGCCAGTTCGGTCAGATTGCAGCCGCCGATGGTGAGCGCCGCATTCTCCACGCGGGTTGTGAGGGGGAAGAGTTGGAGACGTTGGTTGGACATATTGACGTACAGAAAAGCCGGGGACCCGGCAACCCGATCCCCGGCTGATGTGGCGAAACGTGTGCCTTTCTAGTGATGCAAAATCTGGTTGAGGAAGATGCGGGTACGTTCTTCGCGCGGGTTGCTGAAGAACTCCTCGGGAGTGTTCTCTTCCACGATTTTGCCGGCATCCATGAAGATGATGCGGTCGGCCACCTCGCGGGCGAAGCCCATCTCGTGGGTGACCGCCAGGATGGTGTAACCGCTCTTGGCCAGATCGCGCATCACATCCAGCACCTCCTTGATCATCTCCGGGTCGAGCGCCGAGGTCGGCTCATCGAAGAGCAGAATCTTCGGCTGCATGGCCAGTGTGCGGGCGATGGCGACGCGTTGCTGCTGACCGCCGGAAAGCTGACCGGGGTACTTGTTGGCCTGTTCCGGGATGCCGACGCGTGTCAACCATTTCATGGCGACTTCTTCGGCATGCTCACGCGACCACTTGCGCACGTGGATTGGGGCCAGCACGATGTTTTCCAGCACCGTCAGATGCGGGAAGAGGTTGAACTGCTGGAACACCATGCCCACCTCGCGCCGGATCTCCTGGATGTTGCGAATGTCGTGCGTGAGTTCCACGCCGTCCACGATGATGCGGCCTTCCTGATGTTCTTCCAGGCGATTGATGCAGCGGATGAAGGTGGATTTTCCCGACCCGGACGGGCCGATGATCACGATCACCTCGCCGGGTTTGACGCGCAGGTTGATGCCGCGCAAGGCTTCGAATTCGCCATACCACTTGTGCAGATTCTCTACGATGATGATCTCATCAACGTAACTGGGAGCAGGACCTTCGAATTCCATGATTCCGTTCTCCTTACCATGAATGCGTTACTTATCGTTCGCCAACGCCGAGGCGTTTCTCCAAACGGCGGCTGTAGGACGACATCATATAGCTTCCGATGAAGTACACAAACCCGATGAACAGGTACAGCTCGATGCGCAATCCCAGCCACTGCGGATTGGAAGCAATCACCCGGTTGATGCCCATAAAATCGAACAACCCGACGATAGCCACCAGGGAAGACGACTTATAGGCGCCGATGAACTGCCCAACGATCGCCGGGATGACGATGCGCAGCGCCTGCGGCATAATGATAAAGCGCATCTTCTGCATGGCGTTGAAACCCAGCGCGTCCGCGGCCTCATATTGCCCCTTAGGGATGGCCTGCAAGCCACCGCGCACCGTTTCGGCCATGTATGCAGAGGCAAACAACGTGTACCCGACGATCACCGGCCAGGGTTTAGCGACGTCGGTACCTGCCTTCAGGAAGAAAGGCGCCATGTTGATCCCCATGAACAGCAGGGTGATCAACGGCACGCTGCGAATCAACTCAATGAAGGCCGTGCTGGCCCCGGCCACCAGGTTGCCCTGGAACATGCGGTCGAGCAGGTAAGCCAGGCCGAGAATGATAAGCGGCCAGAAAGAGGTGACCTTTTCGAAGGTGTTGCGCGAGGTTTCCAGCAGACCGGGGGTAGAGGTCACCAGCCCCCACAGCGTTACGCCAATCGCCCCCGGCCAGAGGATCCAGCGCGGGATGCCAAAAACCTGGCTGCGCCGTCCCAGCGCCAGCAGGATACCTAAAGGCAGCGAGAGCACGATCACTGCGCTGGCGATGATCAAAGTAAGCAACAAACCGCCCCAGGTATCGACGTTGATCGGCTCGAACACGCCGGTCTTGCCGATTTGCCACCAGACGGCATAAGCCACCGGCCACACCACCGCCGTCCCCAAAACAGATTGCCAGGAGAAAGAGACGACTTTTTGCCACCACAAGATGGCGTAAGCAACCAGCAAAATACCCGCACCGATGGCAGCGGTTTTGACACTGAAGGGCTTATCGGGCACACCGGCAAGGAAAATATAGAGGATGATGGGCGAGAGCAGCCACAACGCGTTGACCACCAGGCGCAACGGACGTACTTTTTCCTTGATTTTCGGCCGGCCGGTAACGTAAGTGACGAGCCACATGCCAACCAGGTACCACAACGACAACCAGACGCGCCAGTGATATTTTGGTTCCAAAGTGCCGGTCATCAACAGCTTGCGCGCGCCCCAGATCACGCCCCATGTGGCGCCGTTTTCGGGTCGGAATTCCGGGGCGGTTTTATCCGGGTCGAAGGAGGCATTGACCACGCCCCATTGCCAGAAGCCCTGAGCGGCAGCGGCCAGCACCAGCGTCAACAACAAAGTCAGCAACGAATTGGCGATTGAGCTGAAAAGGTTGTCATGGAGCCAGCGGCTGACGCGGTTGTGGCGATGGGCCAGCTCGCCCCAGATCACCATGACCAGGCCGACAACCCAGGCTGCCAGGATGACTTTTGTGGCCGTAGGGTGCGCTTTGTATTGTGCGTATGTGTACCAGCCTGTGACGATCGCCAGCGCCGTCACGCCAACAGTTTGCAGCCACGAACCGGTCAGGTTGTCTTCCAGGAAATAATCCCAGCGAAAGCCGCGGCCAAAGGTGCGTTCTCTCTGCTGCGAGGAATTCGTAAGCGTACTCATGGCTTACCTCTCCACCAGTTTGATCTTCTCGTTGTACCAGTTCAGGATCAGCGAGAAGGTCAGGCTGATCATCGAATACACAAACATAATCAGCAGGAACAGCTGCAACACGCGTCCGGATTGATTCATGGTGGTATAAGCCACGGAATACATATCCGGGAAGCCGATGGCAATGCCCAGGCTGGTATCTTTCGCCAGGCTGAGCGCCACGCCGATGCCGGGGGGGATGATCACCCGCAGTGCCTGCGGCAGCACGATCAGGCGCAAACGCTGGCTTTCAGACAGGCCGAGGGCGCGGGCGGCTTCGGTCTGCCCTTTGGAGACCGATTGGATGCCGGCGCGCACGATCTCGGCCAGCGTGCCGCCGTAGAACAG
>RFKO01000239.1 GCA_003694235.1 Anaerolineae bacterium | reverse complement strand
GGCATTTCTACCGGCTCTTGTGTTGGCTCCGGTGTAGCAGTGGCGGGCGCGATGGTGGGTGGCAGCGTCGCGGTAGGTGTGGGCGTGTCGGTCACCGGCAGCGGTGTAGGCGTCCAGGTGGGAGGCAGGATGCGTTTGGGCGTCGGGGTGGGAGTATCCAGCGCAAGGGTGGGCGGCAGTGTGGGAGGAGGAAAAGGATTGATGCCCGCATAGGGGTTCACCAGAATGGTGAGGAACACCCCGCCCACGCACAGCGTGAGCAGCAACACAATCACTGTAAGAATGTTCCACACCATGGTTGGCGAAAGGCCGGGTTTGCTCTCCTCCTCATCGATGAAGGCGAAGACATCTTTATCCATAGCAGCTTCTCCCATTCTCCGTACGTTACGGCAGCGTGATGACGATCTCGCTTTGATTGCGGCGCTCAGCCAGCCAGTTTTCCAGGTATTGTTGCTGGGCCAGTCGGTAGGCATCGGGCGTGTAGGGGCGTTCTGTATCACGCTCGATAACCTGCACAATATGATAGCCGATGGGGCTGGTCAGCACGTCGCTGAACTCGCCTTCGCTCAGGCTGAACACGGCGTCGTCCAGATACTCCGCGACGGTCAGATAGCCCCGCGGGAACCAGCCCAGGTCGCCCCCCGTGGTTGGGTCATATTGTTCGGCCAGGGTGGCGAAATCCGCGCCGTTTTGCAGCTGCGCCAGCACAGCAGCCGCGTCATCAGAATTATATAGCAGAATCTGGCGGGCGTGGACGTGCTCGCCCGTGCGCGGCGTCGCGGCGATGATCTGGTCGCGCATCCAGGCCGCGGCGATGGCGCGCCGCATGGCCTTCAGAAACTCATCCCTGGTGTAACCATGCTGCTCCAGCCAGGCTTGCAGCTCGGTTTCGTCGATATCCATTTGAGCGAGACGCTCCTGCACCATGGCCTCATCCACCACAAAACCGGCTTCGGCAGCGGCCTGGGCGAGCAGGACTTCGTCAATCATGCTTTGCAAAATCCGGCTTTCATCCTCGGCGGTCGGATCGGTCCCGACGGCCATTTGAAAGCGCGCCACTTCGGCCTGGAACTCGGCCAGCAGAATGCCCTCGCCGTTGACGCTCGCCGCCAGCGGGATGGGGGTGGCCGATGGGGGCGGCAGCGTGGCCGTCGGCGCGGTGGTCGGCGTGGCGGGAGGCGCGAGGGCCTCCCCGCCGGCATTGCAGGCTGCCAGCGTCAGCAATGCCGCAATCAGCAAAGAAATTCGTTTCATCCAATGCATACGGAGCAATTATAATGCCTGTGAGCCACTTTCTCGATACGGAAGGAGAGACGATGAGCGACTACGATGTGATTGTAATCGGTTCGGGCGCCGGCGGTCTGGCTGCGGCCGTTCCATTGGCGCA
The DNA here is from genome assembly GCA_003694235.1 of Anaerolineae bacterium. GTDB lineage: Bacteria > Chloroflexota > Anaerolineae > Anaerolineales > UBA11858 > J130. The sequence goes on along the minus strand of RFKO01000239.1, from coordinate 4,674 downwards.
GGCCGGCCTGAAAGTGCTGGTATGCGAACAGCACGAAGTCCCCGGTGGCTGGACGCATTCGTTCACGCTGAACGGCTACCGTTTCAGCCCCGGCGTGCATTACATTGGCGGCTTACAGGAAGGCGGACCTACCCGCCGCATGTACGAGGGGTTAGGTGTATCGCAAGACCTGGAGTTCTGCGAGCTCAACCCGCAGGGGTACGACCACATCGTTCTCGGCGAGCAGCGCTTCGATTTTCCCAAAGGTCGGGAGAATCTGATCCGCGCTTTGCAGGAACGTTTTCCTCACCAGGCCGAGGGGATTCGCGGCTATGTCGAGACGGTGGAAAACCTGATGACCGGGCTCAACCGCCTGGGGAGGGTGCGCGGCCCGAAGGATGCGCTGAACAATCTTGGCGAGGCTCGTTCGGTGCTCAGGTGGGCGCGGCGCAGCGGGCAAGATTTGATCGCCGCCTTCGTGGATGACCCGGTGCTGCAGGGGGTGCTGGGAGGACAATCCGGCGATCATGGCCTGCCGCCCTCACAGGTTTCGGCTTTTTTCCATGCTGGAATCACCTCCCATTATTTCGAGGGCGCATACTACCCTCGAGGAGGCGGGTTTGCCATCCCGCGCGCTTTCGTGCGCGCCCTGAAGCGGGCCGGCGGCGAAATCCGCCTGAAATCGCCGGTGAAGCGTATTCTGCTGGAGAAGCAGCGGGCGATTGGCGTGGAGTTGATGGATGGCACGCAAATCCGCTCTCGTTATGTGATCAGCAACGCCGATCCGGAAGTTACTTTTGGCAAACTGATTGGACGCGAACACCTGCCCACCCGTCTGCGCCGCAAGCTTGACCGGGTGACTTACTCGGTCTCGGCGCTCAGTCTGTTCTTTGCTACCGATATGGACCTGCGCGCCGCGGGCCTGGATTCGGGCAATTACTGGTTTTATCAGAATCATGAGGTGGACAGGTTGTATGCTCTGGGGCTGACCGACTACGCTCTCAAAGCCGAGACTCCACCGGCCATCTTCCTGACGGTGACCACCCTCAAAGACCCATCCAAGATGCATCGCCACGGCCCGACTGCCGGGCACCACACCTGCGAGGCATTTACCTTTGTGGGGTATGAGCCTTTTCAGCGCTGGGCGAACTCTCGTCATGGGCAGCGTCCGGCAGACTATCAGGCCCTCAAGGAAGAACTGGCGTGGCGCATGTTCCGGGCGTTGGAGCAGCGCATCCCCGGCCTCAGCCAGCACATTGTGTACTGGAGCCTGGGCACGCCGCTGACCAACGAGCATTTCATCAACGCCACACGCGGCAACCTTTACGGCATCGCCAAGACGCCCGCTCAGGTGGGGCCAGGCGCATTTCCTGTGCAATCTGCTTTCGAGGGGCTGCTGATGTGCGGCGCGAGCACGCTCAGCCATGGCGTCACCGGGGCGCAGGCTTCCGGCCTGGCGGCGGCGCGCCATATCCTCAAGTGCCGCACCGCCGATTTGTTCACGCAGAACGGGCCGCCAATCCGCGTTTACCCCTCCGATGATACATCCCAATGGCCGCCGCACCTGCTGGGAGAGTAGAAGACAAGGCGACGATGTCCAATGCATCGTCGCCTTGTTGCTCATTTGAAGTTCAATGGGCAGCGCTATCTGCGGGCAAGGCGGACTGGATGAACGCCTGCATATCCGCTTTGAGCTGCGCCAGGGAGGGCCGATGAATGTACATCATGTGTCCGGCAGGGTAAAACGCCATGCTGATATTGGCGCGCAGACTGTCGTCCAGTTCCAGGTGATTGAAGGTGTAGCGGGTGGCGAAATACGGCGTCGCCAGGTCGAAGTATCCGTTGGCAACGAACACCTTGAGGTAGGGATTGATGCTCATCGCCCTTCGCAAGGTCTCCCCAACGTTGACGTATTGATTCTCGTGTTCCTTGAAGCTCCAGGGATGCACCCGATCGGTCAGGATTTCGTAGGGCAGATCGCTCTGAAAGCCAAGTTCCCCGCGGATGTAATCGTTCAGCGCAGCAGTGTATGGCCCCTGGATGGCCGCGTAACTGGGATCGAACTCTGAGTGCTCTCCCGCCGCGTCGCGGTCGATGCCGGTGAAGCGTGTGTCCAACCGTCCTACGGTGCGGCGTTGATCCCGCAGCAATTGTTTACAAAAGCGATGGATGTCCACTCTCAGGTTGGTCTGCAACACGTACTCCGGTGTGAGACCGGTGTAACGGGCAACCTTACGCGCAAGGGCTGCTTTTTCATCCGACGAAAGCGCATCGCCGCGCAGCAAAGCCAGGGCATATTCCCCTGAAGCGAAACTTTCTGCCTCGGCAAGCGTGGCTTCCAGGTCGGTCAACAGCTCTGCTTCCAGCCGTTGGTGATACCAGGCCGTTGCGGTGTACGTTGGCAGAAAGAGGATGTACGGCAGGTCGTTGCCGGGGACGAAGCGGGCAGTCTGAAAGTTCAGGATGGCTGAGATCAGCAGAATGCCGTTGAGATACAGGCCGTGCCGCTCCTGCAGGTATCCGGCCAGGCCGGCCGAGCGGGTGGTGCCGTAACTCTCGCCTGCCAGGAATTTGGGGGAAAGCCAGCGGTGGTAACGGCTGGTATACTGCTGGATGAAGTCCCCCACCGATTCGATATCTTTTTTGAAATCGTGGAACTGGGCGGGATCTTCCCCCGGCACAACGCGGCTGAAGCCGGTGGTCACCGGATCAATGAACACCAGGTCGCTGGTATCCAGCAGGGTGTGCTCGTTATCCACCAGGCGGAAGGGAGGCGGAGGCATGTTGCCATCATCGGTCATGGCGACGCGTCGCGGTCCCAACAGGCCCAGATGCAGCCAGACAGAGGAAGAGCCCGGCCCGCCGTTGAAGGCAAAGGTCACCGGGCGGCCGCGGCGGAACGTTTCCGCATCCATGCCAGCCGGCGGCTCCAGCGTGTAGGCGGTGAAGAAGATCGCCGCTTTGGGTTTCAACGTCGCCGCGGGCTGCTCTCTGTCCTCGGCGGGGGGCGACTCCTCCTCCGCCTTCAAAATCATACGACCGGTGGTCACACTGTAGTTCAGCACACGCTCCCCCACCGTGATGCTGTGCTGTGTGGTGATTAACTCGTCTTGTGGAAAGGCGTTCGCCGCGTTTTCTTGTGTCATAATCTCTCTCACCGATCAGACTTCATCCTCCCAACGCTTCACCTCAATACCACGCTTCTGCAACTCAGCGATCAACACATCGGAAGGCACATCCCGGCCTGGCGCCAGCAGGCCGCGTTTTTGAATATCGCCGCGCAGAATCATCTGAGCGCCGATGCTGGCGGTGAACCCTACCGTGCGCTGCATGGCGAGGAAGCCAGTCTCCAGGTCGCGGTAATCCACCATCTGGTAAACGATGCGCTTCTGACGGCCGTCTTTCAGACCAACGGCCTCCACCCGGATGGCGGCGATGTCGCGCTCGTCGGGGGCGTATTGCAACTGAGGGGCCAGCAGGTCGTGGACAAACTGCCGCGGCACGACCGGGGTGCCGGCGACCTCGATCGGCTCTTCGTTGAGAAAGCCGAGCTCCACCAGCACTTTCCAGAAAGCGGAATGCCCTGGCCAGCGCAGCGTATATCTGCCGGTGGAGCGCACGGTATCCCGAACCCCAAACACATCGAGATACCGAACCGCGTCCCCGTTGTAATAGGCTTCCATGCGCCCTATGCCCTCCACGTCCATCAGACGGACATACTCCGGGCTGAACATCTGGGCGGGGGTGAGTTCAACGATCTGCCCGTCCTGCATCATGCGCGCCGGACGCTGGTAAGCGCTCAACACGCCGGCAAACGTCCAGGAAATCTTGTATTTCAGGGGGTTGTTGGCGGCCTTCGGTTCAGGGACGCCGGTGCCGTAAACGTGCAGTTCATGGACTTCATCCAGTTCGCGCACGGCGCGTCCGGCGAGCACCAGGTCAATGCCGGGGTCGAGGCCGAATTCCGGGAGCAGAGTCACCCCGCGGGCGGCGGCCTCCTCCCCCAGCGCCTGATATTCCGGCAGGGCATAAGATGTCTCCACAAAGTGCACGCCGCTATGAATGACGCGCGGCGCGACCTCCAGCCGCAACGTCTTGGGCAGCAAGGCCACCACGGCATCCACCTGCTGCAGGTAAGTCTCCAGCAGATTGGGCTGGCGCACATCCATTTGAACGGCGGTGACGCGGTCGGCCGGCAGGCGTTCGAGCAGAGGGCGCACGCCGGTAAGATCAACATCGGCAGCAATGACGTGTGAAACCAAAGGGCTTGTAGCCAGGTCGTATAGGGCTGCCTTGCCCTGCAGCCCCACTCCCAATAGCAGAACTTTCATTGATGTACTCCTCTCTTTTGTGACAATTCTACCAGAGGACAAAAGATAAAAAATTCGCAAAAAACCTCTCGGATTTCTGCGATTTCCCTGGTTTTGTCCCTTGCTTTATCCTATAATAAGCGTGTATAATGGGCAAAAGGAGTTTGCAACTTCTTTCCCATTCTGGTGTTTAAATCGAAAATCCCGGAGGAAACAGGAGGTGCTCCCGTCGTTTGAATTTAATAAAAAACTTCCCCCCCTTCACATATTCTAAAAACCCCAATCAATTCGAGGAGGAACAAATGTCCAAGAAACTGCTAACTGTCTTAGCTGTGGCGCTTGTGCTCGCCTTCGCCTTTGCGGCGTTTGGTATGCGCGCCACCGC
>RFKO01000238.1 GCA_003694235.1 Anaerolineae bacterium | reverse complement strand
GCCGGCTGGGCGATCGTGGTGGACGACGGCAGTTACGGGGCGCATGACGACCGCTCTACGCTGCCCTATGTGGTCAATGTGGGCGATGAGGTCACCAATCTGGTGGGGCCGCTGGCTTATACCTTCGGCGATTACAAGATTGAGCCGGTGGTGCAGCCGCAAATCACCTCCGTAGAGAACGAACCGCCCTCGCTGCCTCCGCTGGCCGCTGACGAGTTCAGCCTGATGACCTGGAATGTGGAAAACCTGTTCGACTTCCAGCCGCCCAACCCCTCCAGCCCGCCGATGCCCACGCTGGATGAGTATCGGCTGTATATTGCCAAAGTGGCCAACACCATCCTGGCTGCCGGCGCGCCGACCATCGTCGGCTTGCAGGAGGTGGAGAACATCGGCGTGCTGGAGGATATCGCCGCGCACGAAGCGCTGGCGGATTTTGACTATCAACCGGTGCTGATCGAGGGCACGGACAGCCGAGGTATTGACGTCGGTTATCTGATCCGCGGCGACCAGGCGCGCATTCTGGCCTTCGAGCAGTATCCCGCGCCCGAAGGAATCACCAGCCGCCCGCCGCTGATGGTGCAGGTGGAGATCACCACCTCCGCCGGTGCAGTCACGGTCTATGCGCTGAACAATCACTTTACCTCGATGAGCGGCGGCGAAAAGGCCACCGAGCCGCGTCGCACTGCCCAGGCGGCCTGGAACGTGACGGTGATGCAGCAGCTACTGGACGCCGACCCCGGCGCTTATCTGGCGGTGATGGGCGACCTGAACTCGTACTACGACTCCTTGCCGGTAAACACGCTGCGCGATGCCGGGCTGGTGCACGTCTTCGAGCGTTTGCCGGAGGACGAGCGCTACACTTACATCTACCACGGGCAGTCTCAGGTGTTGGATCACATCCTGGTGACGCCCGAACTGATGGCCTTGCTGCGCCGCGTGGATGTGCTGCACGTCAACGCCGATTACGCCATCCCTGCTCCCGATGATGAATCTCCCATCCGCAAGTCGGATCACGACCCGGTGGTGGCGGTGTTTGGGGTGGGGCAATAATCCTTGTGGGTAGTTCGGGACTACAGCGCAGTGCGCCGCCAGACCGGTGAACTGCGTCAATTCCGTCAGGGGGTGATACCCTTGGGACGGTATTGCAACGCCTCGGCCAGGTGCGCCGGGGCGATGTTTTCTGCCCCTGCCAGGTCGGCGATGGTGCGCGCCAGTTTGAGCACGCGGTGATAGGCGCGCGCCGAAAGGTGCATCTGCTGCATGGCTGAGCGCAACAGCGCTTTGCCGGTGTCATCCAGCCGGCAGTAACGGCGGATCTCCGTCGGGCGCATATCGGCATTGGTGGTGAGGGACGTGCCGGCGAAGCGTTCCCGCTGCCGCTCTCTGGCCGCCTCCACCCGCGCGCGGATGACCTCCGATGGCTCGCCAAGACGGTCGCTGGAAAGCTTTTCGTAGTCCACGCGCGGCACTTCGATGTGAATGTCAATGCGGTCGAGTAAGGGGCCGGAGATACGCTTCTGGTAGCGGGTGATCATTGTGCTGGAACAGGTGCACTCTTTCACCGGGTCGCCGTAGTAACCGCAGGGGCAGGGGTTCATCGCCGCGACCAGTTGGAAATTGGCGGGGAAGGTCAACGAGCCCTGCGCCCGGCTGATGGTCACCTTTTTGTCTTCCAGCGGCTGACGCATCACCTCCAGCACGCGGCTGCCGAATTCGGGGAACTCGTCCAGGAAGAGCACGCCGCGATGCGCCAGGGAGATTTCGCCGGGCGTCGGCCAGTTGCCGCCGCCGACCAGACCGGCGTGCGAGATGGTGTGGTGGGGCGCCCGGAAGGGACGTTGCCGGATGAGGGGCGTGTCTGGGGGGAGCTGATCGGCGATGGAGTAGATGCGGGTCACGTCCAGCGCTTCCTCGATGGTCATGGAAGGCAGTATGCCGGGCAGGGCGCGGGCGAGCAGTGTTTTGCCCGCCCCCGGTGGGCCGATCATCAACACGTTGTGCGCGCCCGCGGCGGCGACTTCCAGGGCGCGCTTGACGTGCTCCTGCCCTTTGATGTCTTGAAAATCGGTGATTTGGGTGAGGGGAGCGGCGGCTTCGTGGGGATGGTTCCCCTGGTATGTGGGTATGGTGCCGCGGTGGATATCGGCGCACAGCTGGCTCAACGAGGTCACGGGGTGAATGGTGATGTCGGGGATGAGAGCGGCCTCGGGGGCATCCGCTGCCGGGACGAAGATGTGGCGATAACCTTCCTGCCGCGCCAGCGCGGCCATGGGCAGGATGCCGCGCACATGGCGGGCGCTTCCATCCAGCGAGAGCTCTCCAATCACCAGCGCGTCGTCGAAGACCTGGCGGGGAAGTTGCCGGGTAGCAATCAGGATGCCGATAGCAATCGGCAGGTCGTATACCGGCCCGGCTTTGCGCACCGCGGCCGGCGCCAGGTTGACCGTCACGCGTTGGCGGGGATATTCCAGGGCGGAGTTTTTGATCGCCGCCTCCACCCGCTCTTTGCTTTCCTGCACGGCGGCATCGGGCAGCCCGACGATGGTCATCTTCGGCAGACCGCGGCGGGTATCCACCTCAACCTCAATGACCACGCCGTCCAGACCAATGATGGCGCACGAGTGCACGCGGGCAAGCATGTTTTTAGTGTATGAGTTTTGTTACGGATTGTCAATATTACTTGCCTTGACATAGAACAGGCGTTCGGTATAATGTGCATAATTCTGTGGCCGAAAGGCTAATTCCCCTTTCACAAAACTGCCATCAATTCTTAATGTCGCTGCTTCCTCTCATCGGGTAGAATTGCAACTTGAAAGGTCAAGAAGCTTATGCGCTCCAACATTATCATTCAAAGCCGTTCGATTGAAGCGGTTTACAACGAAGTCATGGAATACTTGATGGCGAAGTATTTTACGCCGCCGGAACATGTGGTTGATCCTGCTTACGGCGCCAGCGCCGAAGCGTGGTACGAAGCCGGCGGCGATTTTTATGAGGCCGAGGCCCGCCTGGAGGCCCAGGCATTGGGATACACCCTTCTCCCTGACGGCAGCTATTACCCTCATCGGCGTTCGTAACGGCTCGTTCATGCGCCGGTTTTGAGCGACGCCCGCCATCCCATCGGCAGATTGCCCGAAATTGTGCAATTAGTAGCTGTCACTGCGCGGCGGCGTAGGACAAGCCTTTGGCTTGTCCGCACAAGGCGAAGCCTTGTGCTACCCCCCCCCACACCTGGCCGCATTCTGCTTACCGCGAGGCAGCGTAGGGCAAGCCTTCGGCTTGTCCGCACGATTCGCCAGCCCTTTGCTGCCCTTTCGCTACCTCTTCACTGCGCTCAGAGCAAGGCTCAGGCCAGGGCTCGAGGTATTGCCTGATCCGTCCTCTTTTCGAAGGTAGGCACTTGGTCTGCCTGCTATAACTTTTTTTCGGCTACCTGAGCCGCCGCTGAGGCGGAGTGTATATCTCGTGGGGCCGGTTTGCTTTTATGGGGGGGACATTCACGCTTTTCTTATTCAAAACCTGATAAAATCTACATTGGCGCGCGGGGGACGATAGAGTAGATTTTGATCGTTCTTTGGTATCTTCCCTGGCAGGATTTCACGAGGAAAAGATTATGTTTCGTCGCAGAATACAACTGGGCTTGTTGCACGTGGCTCTTACCATCACGCTGTTGCCAATTAACAGCACACTCAATCGGGTGATGATCAAGGAGTTGGCGTTGTCCGCCACGCTGGTTGCAGCCCTGGCATCTTTACCTTATCTCATCTCTCCGCTGCAGGTCTCGGTAGGAGCGTTTTCGGATCGGCATGCGATTTTCGGATTGCGACGCACGCCTTTTATCCTGCTCGGTTTGCTGATGTGTGTGGCCGGGGTGGTGCTTGCGCCGCAGGCGGCGTTCAACCTGGCCGAAAACTTTGGCCGGGGTCTCTGGAGTGGCGCATTGATCTTCGGTCTGTGGGGCATGGGGTACAATCTGGCGGCTGTTTCCTACCTCTCGCTGGCTTCAGAGGCCTCTGGTAAAGAGCGCGGCAAAACCATCGCCGTGATGTGGTTCATGATGATCGTCAGCATCATTCTGACCTCGATCTGGCTGAGCCGCATGGTTTCGCCTTATTCCCCGGCAGCGCTCGTTGTTGCCTTTCGGCGCATTGGTCTGCTGGCGTTGATCCTGGGGCTGATCGGATTGTTCAGGCTGGAAGAGCGCCTCCAGGGCGCAGAACGCACTCGTGGGGAAGAACGTCTTTCCTGGAGGGCGATCTGGCGTTCGGTATGGGGAAATGCCCAGGCGCGCACCTTTTTCATCTATCTCACCCTGCTGCTGACGGCCATTTTGGGGCAGGATATTTTGCTGGAGCCGTATGCTGCCGAGGCTTTTGATCTGACGGTGCGTGAGACCACGCGCATCACTTCGATCTGGGGTGTGTTTGTGCTTCTTGCGCTGGTCGTCACCGGATGGTTGGAGACCCGCACATCCAAAAAGCGGCTGGCAGCGCTGGGCGGCTTGCTTGTGCTGCTCGGGTTTGGTCTTCTGGCCGCCGGAGGGCTGGCTGCATCCAGCGGTATGTTCTATCTTGGGCTGATGTTGCTTGGCAGCGGGACCGGCATGTCCACCGTTTCCAACCTGTCCCTGATGCTGGAGATGACGGTCGAAGGGCGAGTCGGATTGTTCATCGGAGCCTGGGGGATGTCCAACGCCATCTCCCGTTTGATAGGCTCGCTTTTGGGGGCGGCCACGCGCGACCTGATTCGGGCGTTCGCCGGCGACAGTGTGGCAGGGTATATCACCGTGTTCGCACTGATGACCCTGATGGTCGGTGTTACGCTGCTGATGTTACGACGCATCGATGTGCGCGCCTTCCGGCAGCAGGCAGAGGAATCTTTTCCGCTGGCGCAACGAGCTGCCATGGCGACCGATTTTTGAAGGAGATGCGACGATGAAGCAATGGCTGAGTCTGAGCGAAGCGGCAAAGATCCTGGGCGTTCACCCCGGCACAGTGCGCAACTGGGCGGATCAGGGCAAGATACCTGTGCATCGCACCCCTGGCGGGCATCGACGTTTCCTGCGCCAGGAAGTGGAGTTCTGGCAGCAAGCTAACAGCGCCACCTCGGCCAATGAAAACGAGCAGGTCATCCGCAATGCATTGCGGATGACGCGCTACCGTGTCTCTGAAGG
>RFKO01000237.1 GCA_003694235.1 Anaerolineae bacterium | reverse complement strand
CTGTTGGTGGCGACCACTACTTTTCCCGATATGATCCACGCCTTTGAGCATCTGCGTGCCCCGCGGGTGCTGACCAGCACAATCGCCTTTCTCTATCGCTATCTGTTCGTGCTGACCGATGAAGCCTTTCGCCTGTTGCGCGCCCGCCAGGCGCGCAGCGCCCAGCTCGATGGGCAGCGGGGCGGCGGCAGTCTGTTGTGGCGCATCCGCGTGACCGGCAATATGGCCGGTCAGTTGTTCCTGCGCAGTTACGAGCGCTCCGATCGAGTCTATCAGGCCATGCTGGCGCGCGGTTATCGCGGTTACCTGCGCACGCTCAACCCCCACGAATTGAGACGGCAGGATTACCTGACTCTGGGCGCGGTGTTGACATTGATCGTTTTGATTCAAGTACAAGGATGGGTGCGTTGATGCCTGTTGAACATCCTGTGGATGTGTTGTCATCGCCTTCAGCATGTGACGATGTTGTGCTCGAAGTGCGCGATCTTTGTTTTCGTTATCCGGATGGGCATCAGGTCTTGCAGGGGGTGGATTTGCGCCTGTGCGAGGGAGAGAAAGTCGCTCTCGTTGGCCCAAATGGGGCAGGCAAGTCCACATTGATGCTTCACCTGAATGGCATCCTGAGCGGCGAAGGTGATGTGGTGGTGATGGGGTTGCCGGTCAATCGTGAGACCGTGGCGCGCATCCGCGGGATGGTCGGCCTGGTTTTCCAGAACCCGGATGATCAGTTGTTCTCCCCCACGGTGTTCGAGGATGTGGCCTTCGGGCCGCTGCACATGGGACTGCCGGAAGACGAGATTCGTCAGCGGGTGCGCGCCGCCCTGGAGGCTGTGCAGATGACCGGCTTCGAGCAGCGTCTCTCCCATCATCTCAGCATGGGACAGAAAAAGCGCATTGCCATCGCCACCGTGCTTTCGATGCGGCCGCGCCTGCTGGTGTTGGACGAGCCTTCCGCCGGACTCGACCCGCGCGCCCGCCGCGCCCTGATCAACCTGCTGCGAGACCTGCCGCAGACCATGCTGGTGGCCACGCATGACTTGCTGATGGTGCGCGAGCTGTTCCCCCGCATGATCATCATGGACGATGGGCGCATTGTGGCCGATGGCCCGACGGAGCAGTTGCTGGCCGACGAGGCGTTGTTGACTGCCCACGGCCTGGAGATGCCCTGAGACAAGGGGAAGCGAGGGCATTGCCTTCGCCCTGAGTCGATAAGGAGAAAACACGATGTTGCCGATTTCATCGCCAAAGATAGCGCTGCTCGTGATTCTGGCCACGGCGGTGATGCTCACTGCCTGCGGAGGCGGGCCCGCTCCAGAAGAGAAGAGCGGGCCATTGCAGGTGGTCGCGACCACCACCATTGTGGGCGACGCGGTGGCGCGGGTGGGCGGCGATGCGATTGCGCTCAGTGTGTTGCTGCCAGTGGGGACCGACCCCCACAGCTTCGATCCCACGCCGCAGGACATCGCCCGTGTGGCCGATGCCGATGTGATCTTTGCCAACGGCGCCGGGCTGGAGGCTTTCCTCGAACCGCTGCTTGCCAACGCTTCCTCGCAGGCGGAGGTGGTCTCTCTGTCGGACGGGATCGAGTTGCTGGCTGCGCCGCAGCACGCAGATGGAGAGGATGAAGACGACCATGGAGACGCCGATCCCCATGTGTGGACTGATCCGCAGAACGTGATCCTGTGGGTGGAGAAGATCGCCGAGACGCTCCAGGCGCTCGACCCTGACCAGGCGCAGACGTATGTGCAAAACGCCGCCGCGTACCGGCAGGAGCTGGAAGCCCTGGACGAGTGGATACGGCAGCAGGTGGATGCCATCCCGCCGGAGCAGCGCAGGCTCGTCACCGATCATGCGGTGTTTGGTTATTTCGCCCGCGCCTACGGGTTCGAGCAGGTCGGCGCGCTGATTCCCGGTTACAGCACGCTGGCCTCGCCCTCGGCGCGCGATCTCTCGGCGCTGGAAGACGCCATCCGGCAACTGGGGGTGGGCGCGCTGTTCGTGGGCAACACCGTCAACCCGGCGCTGGCCGAGCGGGTAGCCGCCGACACTGGGGTGAAACTGGTGTTTCTGTACACCGGTTCGCTCAGCGCGCCCGATGGCGAGGCGGGGACGTACCTGGACTATATGCGTTACAATACACAGGCGATTGTGGATGCACTGCGCGGCGATTGAGCCGTCGCATCGAAGTTCAACTTCTCCCAGAAGTTGAACTTCTCACTGACAAGGAAACTCTATGACCCTGATTCACGAACTTCGACGGACATCCAGACATCTGAGCAAACAGCACGCCCCGCACCCGGACGATCTGCCGATTTTGCGCGTCGAACATCTTTCGGTGGCGTACAACAGCCATCCCCTCGCCCTGGAAGATGTCTCCTTCGAGTTGCATCGCGGCGAGCGGCTGGCGGTGGTGGGCCCCAACGGGGCAGGCAAGAGCACGCTGCTCAAAGCGGTGGCGGGGGTGCTGCCGCCAACCCGCGGGCGGGTGGACGTATTTGGGCAGGAGCCCGGCGGCCACATCTGCATCGCCTACGTCCCCCAGCGTACCCAGGTGGACTGGCATTTCCCGGTCACCGTGGCGGACGTGGTGATGATGGGGCGCGTGGGACGCCTGGGGTTGTTCCGCAACCCGCGGGCCGAGGACTGGCAGTTCGTCCATCAGGCGCTGGAGACGGTGGGCATGGCGCATCTCGCCCGGCGGCAGATCAGCCAGCTCTCTGGCGGGCAGCAGCAACGCATGTTCATCGCCCGCGCCCTGGCGCAGCAGGCCGAGTTGATGTTGATGGACGAGCCGCTCACCGGGCTGGATATGCAATCGCAGGAAGATGTGTTCGCCATGCTGGATGAATTGCGCTCGCGTGGCGTGACGGTGCTGCTTTCGCTCCACGATTTGAACATGGCCGCCCGCCGCTTCGACCAGGTGATGCTGCTCAACCGCCGCCTGCTCGACATCGGCCCGGCGGAGCAGGTGCTCACCACCGAAAACCTGCTGCAGGCTTACGGCGGTCACCTGCAGCTGGTGGAGACGGCGGACGGTACGGTGGCGGTGGGAGATACCTGCTGCGACGAGGGTCAACACGGTTCAGCGCGATGATAGATTTCCTTCTCTCTCCTTTGCAATATGCTTTCATGGTGCGCGGGCTGGTCGCCGCGGTGTTGGTCGGCGTGGTCTGCGCGGTGGTGGGGACGTATGTTGTGCTGCGCGGCATGGCCTTCTTTGGCGACGCGTTGGCGCACGCCATTCTGCCGGGCATCGCGGTGGGATATCTGTTGGGGAACGGCGCGCGCGGCCCGCTCTTCTGGTGGGCGCTGGCGACCGCGGTGCTCAGTTCCCTGGGCATCGGCACGCTGACGCGCACCAGTCGCCTCAAAGAAGATACCGCTATCGGCATTGTGTTCGCCGGGGCGTTCGCCCTCGGCGTGGCACTGATTTCCACCGTGCGCAGTTATTCGGTGGACCTGGCGCATTTTCTCTTCGGTGACGTGTTGGGGGTGAGCGGCGGCGACTTGCTGCGCACGGCGATCTTTGGAGGGCTGGTGTTGCTGGCAATTTGGGCGTTCTACAAGGAATTTTTGGTGCTTTCCTTTGATCCGGTGCTGGCCGCCACGCTGCGGCTGCCGGTGCGCCTGCTGGATTTCCTGCTCCTGATGATGATCGCGGTCACCATCGTGGTGGCGCTGCAAACGGTGGGCGTGGCGCTGATGGTCGCCATGCTGGTCACGCCCGCGGCGACGGCGTATCTGCTCAGCCGCCGTCTGCCGGTGATGATGG
>RFKO01000236.1 GCA_003694235.1 Anaerolineae bacterium | reverse complement strand
CCATGCAGGGCGACTAATTCGGCTTTGGGGGGAAGCGCGACCTGTGGGGCCGGCTGCCCTTCCCCCAGGTTGAGCACGATCAACAGGGGTTTGCGCGAGAGAAAGCCAAAGCCGGAGAGCGCTTTCTCCTCCTCGGGGGTGAAATCCAGCAGCCGCAGCGGCTGATTGGCCTCCAGCGCGGCGTGCAAACGCTCAAAGAGCGTCTGTTCGGCAGCGATTTCTCCCTTATCGCGTCCGCCGCGCTGGCGCTCTTCTTCCAGGCGCTTGAGACGGCGTTCCACCTGAATCAGGTCGTTGAGAATGAATTCGTCCTCCATCGCCTGGATATCGCGCTGAGGGTTGATGCTGCCGGTAATGTGCGGCACGCTGGGGTCTTCAAAGCAGCGCACCACGTGCAAAAAGCCGGCCATCTGAGAGAGTTCTGTCAGCAGCGGGCCGGAGATGTCGCCGCTGCCAGAACCTTCCAGCCCGGCGATGTCGGCGTAAGTCACTTTGGCGTAGGTGGTTTTCTTGGGGTTGTATAGTCTGGAAAGGGCGTCCACGCGCGGGTCGGGGACATCCACCACCGCGGTGTGGACTTCAAAGCGTCCCCCGCTCATGGTCACCGGCACATCCCCGCCGGTGAGCGCGTTGAAAATTGTGGTTTTGCCTGCTTGAGGCAGGCCGATGATTCCGAGTTTCATGAGATGGTTTTCCCTTGTCAACTTCTGCGCGACCACAGATTGTACCGCGCTTCGCAGAAGCGTGCTTTACGATTTCTCACATAGGCAGTAGAATTGCCGCCATGACGAACGACCCGACACAAGATACCCAACCGATACAAATCGCGGCCGCGCGCCGCGGCAGAGGTGGCAGGACGGTTTTGATTGTCCTTGGCGTGCTGCTGTTTGCTCTGGTGCTGGGAGTTTTGCTGGGCTACCGCAACGGCATTCAGCGGCGCAAGGCGCTTGAAGAGAGTCAGATTATTACCAGGGCTGCGGAACAGTTCGAGCTGGGGCTGCTTGATATGCAGCAGGGGCGCTACGAGGTCGCCCGGCAACGCTTCGAGTATGTGATCTCGATCGACCCGGCCTATCCAGGGGTGACCGACAAGCTGGCCGAGGTGATGTTGGTGCTCAACGCTACTTCCACGCCTACGCCGTCGCCGCTGCCCACTGCCACGCCGGTGCCCACGCCGGCTGCCGGTGAGACGGTCGATCCGGCCACGCTGGACGATCTGTTTGCCCAGGCTGAAGCGCACATGGCTGCTCAAGAGTGGACGCAGGCGATTGAGGCGTTGGAACAACTGCGCAAGCTCGATCCTGACTACAAGACGGTACAGGTTGATGGCAAACTGTATCTGGCGTTGCGGCAGCGCGGCGTGAAGAAAATTCTGAGCGGCGAACTGGAAGGCGGCATCTATGATCTGACGCTGGCCGAACAGTTCGGCGTGCTGGATACCGAAGCAGATTCGATGCGCACCTGGGCGCGATTGTACATCACCGGCGCGAGCTACTGGGATGTCAACTGGCCGGCGGCGATTGATGCCTTCCGCCAGGTGGCGCAGATGGTGCCCAACCTGAGCGATGCCTCCGGCTGGACGGCTGCGCAGCGCTATGTGGATGCCATCGAGGGATATGGCGACTATCTGGTAGCCAACGGCCGCGCCTGCGAAGCCGACGATGTGTACAACGAAGCCTACCTGTACACCGGCAACGAGTACTATCAACAAAAGATCCAGGAAGCCCAGGAGCAGTGTAAGTAAGCTATGAATACCCCTGTTTGGGCGCTCTCCCTGGCGTACTGGATGCACATGCTGGCCACCGTGACCTGGATCGGTGGCCTGGCTGTTTTCACGCTGCTGGTGCTGCCCGCGGCGCGGCGCACGCTTGACGCCGATGTCTACGCCGCGCTGGTGGAGCGCTTTCAGACCCGCTTCGATGCCATCGGCTGGTTCAGCGTGGCGGTGCTGCTGGGCAGCGGGATGCTGCAGATGAGCGCCAATCCCAACTACGAGGGCTTCCTGGCGATCAACAGCCGCTGGGCGGTCGCCATCCTGATCAAGCATCTGATATTTGTGGTCATGATCGCGGTGAGCGCGGCGATCACCTGGGGGGTGCTGCCGGCGCTGCGCCGCGCCGCTCTGCTGCGGGCCAGGGGCAGGGAAACCCCTGAACTGCCCGCTTTGCTAAAGCGCGGCGCGCTCTTGATGCGGTTGAATCTGGCGTTGGGCGTGATTGTGCTGGCGCTGACCGCGCTGGCGCGCGCCTCGTGACTTGGGCCTTTCCTCACCCTTGCCCTGTCCCGATAGCCCGGATGAACGTGATCAGACAAAGCACGAACAGCAAAAGACCGTCCATTTTGGCTATCCAGACATCTGGATAGCCTTGCTTATATCCCACCAATCCAATACCTGTCAATCCAATGAGCGCTATCACGCTAAACAACACATTCCAGGATGCAGCGCCGCTTCTCAGATGCCAGTATGCCACCGTGGTGGTCACGAGCGTGAAATCAACGAAGACGATCCACTCTGGAGAAACTCCGAAGTGCTCTGCTGTGATTTGGACGATCACAAGCGCAAGAACCAGTTCCAGGATGTTCAGCGCCGCTCCCCTGCCGAACACCCAGGAGAGGAAAAGCCATTGAAGCACAACGATGGCGGTCAGCAGGAGAAAGAGGCGGATGAGCGTCATATCTTTACCGGCATTCGCGACTATCGTGGAGCAGTGTACAGCCGCCACGGTTCATCGGGGTAGTAGTGGTACACGCCGCGCCCGGCGGACATCTTTGCCATTATAGCATAATCCACCGCCGAGCCGCGGCTGTAGGCGAACACAAAAGGGGCATCGAGATACGGGTTGCTCAGTTCCAGCAGTACATCATATTCTCGCCAGTGCTCCGGGTGGACGAACACCAGCGCTGGGGTGATCTGCTGGGCCGCTTCGGTCAGGAAGGGGTCCAGGCGGGAGCGGCTGACTCCGAATAACCCTTTCATCGGCCCTAATCGCGCCGGCAGATACCAGAGAGCGTTGGCGCTCACCAGCAGCGCCACAACGGCGGTTAACGCCAGGGCGCGTGCTTTGCGCCTGG
>RFKO01000235.1 GCA_003694235.1 Anaerolineae bacterium | reverse complement strand
TTGCTGACGTTGCACCCAGGCCGGATGGACATCGGGCAGGGCGGGATGGATGGCCTGGTGAGGCACCATCCGGCCCAGCGGGCCGCGCGCCCAGCTGCCTGCCTTCCCCGGCAAGGCCAGCAGGCCGATGGGCACCTCGGGCAGGCGGCGGTGAATGCGCCGCAGGGCCAGCGGATTGAAGGAGGAAAACAGGACGCGCTTCTCCACTCCGTGTGCTGTGACCAGGTCGGCCACTTTGTCCGGCAGGTCGTCCCACGGACTGCTGTAATTGGTCAATTCGATGTTGATGAAGGTGCGTTTGCCGAAGGCTTCCAGAACTTCGTCCAGCGTGGGGATGCGCTCGCCGCAAAAAGCGGCGTCGAAGCGGCAGCCGGCGTCCAGGGCTTTCAGCGTTTGCAGGTTCATCTGGTTCACCCGTCCGCTGCCGTCGGTGGTGCGGTCCACGGTAGCGTCGTGTATCACCACCACATGGCCGTCGGCGCTGAGTTTGACATCCAGTTCCAGTGCGTCGGCGCCCTGGCGCAGCGCCAGATCGAAGGCGACCAGTGTGTTCTCCGGCGCGTGCGCGCTGGCGCCGCGATGCGCAAAGATGACGGGGCGGGGTAGTGTGTCCAGCATGGTTACAGGTCAACGAAGTACGCCCGTGCGGCGCGGTCGATCATCTCGCGGCTCATCTCCGGCTCGACGGAGAGGAAATTGGCGATGTCGATAATCTGGTCGCACAGATCGCGCGGATGCGAAGCCCGTAACTTGCGGTTGTGCTTGATGTACCATTCCTGGAGCAGGTAGGCCAGTCCTTTGTCCGAGTACTTCACCCCTTTGGCTTTGGCCATGCGCTGGAAGATTTCGCGGTACTCTTCATAATTCGGGTCGCCGATCTCGATTTTGTGTCGCAGGCGACGCAGGAAAGCCTCGTCCACCAGGTCTTTGGGCGGCAGGTTGGTGGAGAACACGATCAGCACATCGAAGGGGATTTCGATCTTGCGTCCGGTGTGCAGGGTGAGGTAATCAATGCGGTTTTCGAGGGGCACGATCCAGCGGTTGAGCAGGTCGCGCGGGCGCACCAACTGCCTGCCGAAGTCGTCGATCAACAGGATGCCGCCGTTGGCTTTGACCTGGAAAGGCGCCTCGTAGAATTTATTGACGTCGTCGAACACCAGGTCCAGCCCCTCCATGGTCAGTTCGCCGCCGGTCATGATGAACGGGCGGTGGATCAGCACCCAGCGCGGGTCGCGACGCGAGCCGCCGCGCAGCGAGCCGGTGCCTCGCTCGGTGGTGTTTTTCTCCGGGGCGCGTTTGTGGTTGACCGAATCGTACATCTTGACCACCTGACCATCCACGTAAATGGCATAAGGGATGTACATGGTGGTGCTGAGGATGATTTGCCCGATGGCGCGGGCGATGCTGGTCTTGCCGTTGCCGGGAGGGCCATACATGAAGATGGATGTGCCGGAGTTGACCGCCGGGCCGATGCGCTGGAAGGTGGCTTCGTTGAGCACCAGGTGGGCGAGCGCCTGCCGCAGGATGCGGCTGGTGATGCGCATCTTGCCGCGCTGTTGCAGTTTAACCGAGCGATTGTAAACCTCCAGCGGCACCGGCGCCGGACCGGCGTACTGACTGCGCTCCAGCGCTTCGCGCGCGCGCGCGATGCCCATTTCGGTGATGCTGTATTGGTAAGCGCCTTCACCCAGCCCGCCCATCTGCGAGGATCTGACTTCGACAAATTTTTCCCGTTTGAGCGCGTTGAGTATCTGATCGGTCACGCCGGCGAAAGGCAGGGCCATGGCCTCGGCGATCTGGTAACCGCTCAGGTATCCCTGGAAGTACAACACCTTCAAGGCCAGGTCTTGCAACCATAACGGCGACAGACCGGTATCCTGAATCTTGGTGATGGGAGGAGGAATGAATGGGCCGCGCTGGGTTTGCGCTCCCACTCCTGCTGAAGGTTTTTGAAAAGCGCTCATGGCATCTCTCCGCTCTCTGATGTGCATTGATTATAGCACGCCCTTCCGCCGAAAGGATACGGTATAATCCGCCCCATGAAACTGACCGTTTTGATTCCTGTTTACAACGAAGCGAAGACGCTGCGCGAAATCGTGCGCCGCGTGCAGGCCACTCAACTGGCTGACGAAATTCTGCTGGTGGATGACGGCTCGACCGACGGCACGCGTGAGATACTGGCCGAATTGGAGCAGCAACCCGGTATCCGCGTGATTCTGCACGAACGCAACCAGGGAAAGGGCGCGGCGGTGCGTACGGGCATCCAGAACGCCCGCGGGGATATCTTACTCATCCAGGATGCCGATCTGGAATACGACCCGCGCGATTATCCCCGTCTGTTGCAGCCCATTCAGGAAGGGCTGGCCGATGTAGTCTATGGCTCGCGTTTCCTCGGCGCGCCGCGCCGCGTGGCGATGTTCTGGCACATGGTGGCCAACAAACTGCTCACCCTGATGACCAATATCCTCTACGATACCATCCTGACAGATATGGAGACGGGTTACAAGGTGTTCCGCCGCGAGGTGCTGGACGGCATGCCGCTGCGCGCCAATCGTTTCGATTTCGAGCCGGAGTTTACCGCCAAAGTTCTCAAGCGCGGCGTGCGCATCTTCGAGGTACCGATCTCCTTCAACCCGCGCGACTACGATGAGGGCAAGAAAATCGGTTTGAAAGACGCTTTTGAAGCGGTTTGGGCGTTGTTGAAATATCGCTTCGTCGATTAGGCGGACGGTTTGATGTCCAGCACGTTGAGCTGCAGGCTTTTGCGCCCGCGGAACTCGTTGAGCTCAAAGCGGTAGAGCAGGTCGATCTGTGGGGGAAGCCGGTCGGCCCAGTGACCCTGGCGAAAGGCGATGGCGTCGAAGGTGATATAGCCATCGCTGACCACCAGTTTGAGGTGATTGCGCTCGCTGCCGACGGCGCGCTGGCTGAGCACGCGCACCCCCCGGCTGACGAAGCGCGCCGCAGGGTTGCCGTAGCCGGTGGGTTGCAGCCAGTCCAGGTATTCCAGGATTTCGGGTTTCAGATCGGTGAGCTGGATTTCCAGGTCGGCGGTGAGGGTGGGGCGCAGATCCTCGCCGGCCAGTTTTTCTGCCGCCAGCGATTTCAGGCGGGTCACCAGTTCGGGGAGCTTCTCGTTGCGCACGGTGAAACCGGCCGCGGCGGCATGTCCGCCGTATTTTTCCAGCAGGTCGCTGCAGGCGTCCAGCGCTTCGGTGATATGAAATTCGGGGATGCTGCGACAGGAGGCGCGCGTGTACTCAGCATCCTGCTGGCCGACGATGGCCGGGCGGTAGTGTCGTTCGACCAGCCGCGAGGCCGCCAGCCCGACCACGCCGGCGTTGAAGCTGGGGTGCGCGGCGAAGAGCAGGAAAGCTTCCGGGTCGCCTTCCAGGGCGAGCGCTTCGGCCTGTTCCTGGATGGTCTGAGTGAGCTTCTGGCGGTGGCGGTTTTGTACATCCAGTTGTTGCGCCAGTCGGGCGGCCTGATACACGTCGGAGGCGATGAGCAGGGCGAGGGCGTCCATGGCGGTGTCCAGCCGTCCGGCGGCGTTCAGGCGCGGCCCAAGGGCGAAGCCGATATCGGTGGCGGTGAGGCGTTGCGGTTTGATGCCGGCCACGCCCATCAGCGAGAGCAGCCCCTGGCGCTGCGGCCGCCGCAAACGGGCCAGCCCCTGCCGCACCAGGGAGCGATTCTCCCCGCTCAGCGGCACCAGATCGGCCACTGTGCCCAGCGCCACCAGGTCGAGCAGCGGGCTGAGGAGTTCGTCCGGCAGGCCCATTTTTTGGGCGATTCCACAGGCCAGTTTGTAGGCCACGCCCACGCCGGCCAGGTTTTTCTCCGGATAGGCGTCGCCGGCGCGCTTGGGGTCGATCACCGCCAGCGCCTGGGGCAGTGTCTCTCCGGGGTGGTGATGGTCGCAGATGATCAGGTCTGTTCCCAACTGGCGCGCCAGATCGGCTTCGGCCAGCGAGCGGATGCCGCAATCCACGGCGATGATCAGGGCTGCACCCTGTTCGCTCAAGTGCCGAATGGCGTCCTGGTTCAATCCATAGCCTTCGTCGAAGCGGTGGGGGATGTATGGGGTGGCGCGTCCGCCGGCTGCCTGGAGGAAATCCAGCAGCAGTGCGGTGGCGCTGATGCCATCCACATCGTAGTCGCCGTACACCACGATCGGCTCGCCGCGCTCGATGGCGTGTTGCACGCGGGCGGCGGCTTTTTCCAGATCGGTCAGTTGAAAGGGAGAAGTGTCTGCGGGAGGAAGCGCCTCGAGGAAGCGGCGCGCCGCTTCGGCGGAGGCATAACCGCGGTTGTAGAGAATCTGTCGCAGCACCGGAGGGTACCCCTGCAGTGCTTTGTCCGTCTCCGGCGGCAGAGGGGGAGGGATGTACCAGCGTTTTTCCTGCATGGCTTTCAGGCGTGTTGACGTGCCAGGGCGAGCGCGCCGGTCAGGCCGGCGTTGTCGCCGAGTTGGGCTGTGGTGAGCACCAGTTCGTGCACGAAGTGGGCGTCCATCACCAGGGTGGGGAGGGACGTTTGCACGGTGGGCAGGAACAGGTCGGCGCTCTGCGCCACGCCGCCGCCGATCACCACCGCGCTGGGGTTGAAGATGTGCAACAGGTCGGCGATGCCCTGGGCCAGGAACTCGCCGGCGCGGCGGAAAGCCTCTTGTGCCAGGGCGTCTCCCTGACGGGCGGCCTCGGCCACCTGAGCGGCGGTCTGCGGGGGGTGTGCCTGAAGGGCGGAGGCGCCCCCTTTGCGTAGTTCGCTTTGCACCCAGCGCACGATAGCCGGGCCGGACGCCACCGCTTCCAGATGTCCGTACTGACCGCAGCTGCACTTCGGCCCGCCGGGCAGAACGCGGATGTGACCGATCTCTGCCCCCAGGCCGCGCGCCCCGTGCAGTAAGCGCCCCTCGCTGATCACGCCGCCGCCGATGCCGGTGCTCACCGTGATGTACACCATGTCGTCGTGCCCCCGGCCTGCGCCGTGCTGCCATTCCCCCAGCGCGGCCAGGTTGGCGTCGTTGTCCAGATAGACCGGCGCCTGCAGCCGGCTGCGCAGCGCTTCT
>RFKO01000234.1 GCA_003694235.1 Anaerolineae bacterium | reverse complement strand
GCGTTGAGCAGGTCGCGCACCAGGTCCAGTCGTTCTTCCATGGGGAGTTCGTCCACGTCCAGGTCGGCGGCGTATTCCTCGGCCAGGTCGTTCGCCATCTGGGAGAACAGCTCGCCCACCAGCGGGGCGGGGAGGGTTTCTTTCAACTGGTTGAGCAGGCGGATGGTCAGCCTGAGGTAGCGGCTGGGAAATTGCTCCATGCCCTTCTCGGTCAGGAAGTACACCAGCCGCGGCCGTCCGACGCCGTGACGCTCTTCCTCCGAAGCCACCAGCCCGCTGGCCTCGAGTTTGTTGACATGATGGCGTACCGAGATTGGATTGATGCCCACCGCTTCTGCCAGTTCGTTGATGGTGCAACGCTGGCGGGTGAGCAGAGTGCGCAAGACTTTGTCGCGTGTGCTGCTGCCCATACGGCCCACAGTATACCATGTAGCCGGTTGAAAGTCAATGATTTATATGATTTATATCGTAAATATTGACGCCGGGGCATATCTCATGTATAATCCATCCACGTGCAGAAATCCCTCGAGCGCCTGAAGGCGCGCGAACAACTTGCAAGGAGTACACATGTCTGAACTGGTTATCAAAGACCTCCACGTCAACGTGGAAGAGAACGAAATCCTCAAGGGGTTGAACCTGACCGTCCGCCAGGGTGAGATTCACGCCATCATGGGGCCGAACGGTACGGGTAAATCCACGCTGGCGTACACGCTGATGGGGCATCCCAATTACGAGGTCACCGCGGGGGAGGTGCTCTTCAAAGGCCAGAACATCCTCGATCTGGAGCCGGACGAACGCGCCCATCTGGGGCTGTTCCTGGCTTTCCAGTACCCGGTTGCCATCCCCGGTGTGACGGTGGCGAATTTCCTGCGCACGGCGATCAACGCCCACCGCAAGGCGGTCAATCCGGAAGATAAGGGCATTTCCATCCCGGAGTTTCGCAAGCTGCTCAAAGAGCGCATGGACCTGCTGCAGATGGATCACTCCTTTGCTGGGCGTTACCTGAACGAAGGCTTTTCCGGCGGCGAGAAGAAGCGCGCCGAGATTCTGCAGATGGTGACGCTGAAGCCGGAGATCGCCATTCTGGATGAGACCGACTCCGGGCTGGACATCGATGCGTTGCGCATCGTTTCCGATGGCGTGAACGCCATGCGCGGGCCGGCGTTCGGCGCGCTGGTGATCACCCACTATCAGCGCATACTCAACTACATCAAGCCGGATTACGTGCACGTGATGTTAGGCGGGCGCATTGTGGAATCCGGCGGGCCAGAGCTGGCCGAACGCCTGGAGGCCGAAGGTTACGACTGGCTGCGCGAAAAACATACGCAACCGGTTTCCTGAGAGGATGTGTGATGAGCGGAGACACGAAACTTTTAGAAGGTATTGGTGAGTACAAATGGGGCTTTCGCGACCCCGAGACCTATGTTTACAAGTCCAAGAAGGGTCTCGACCGTGAGGTCGTGGAGCAGATCTCGGCCATGAAGGGTGAGCCGCAGTGGATGTTGGAGTTCCGCCTCAAAGCGCTGGAACATTTCCAGAAGCGGCCGATGCCCAACTGGGGAGGGGATCTGTCCGCGCTGGATCTGGATAACATCTACTATTACGTCAAACCGACGGATGAAGAAGGTCGCTCCTGGGATGACATTCCGGAGACCATCAAACAGACCTTCGACCGGCTGGGTATCCCGGAGGCCGAGCAGAAGTTCCTCGCCGGTGTGGGCGCGCAGTACGAGTCCGAGATGGTGTATCACAGTGTGCAAAAGCATCTGGAAGAGCAGGGTGTGATCTTTCTCAGCATCGAGGACGGCCTGCGGCAGCACCCTGACCTGTTCCGCGAGTATTTCAGCAAAGTGGTGCCCATCGAGGATAACAAGTTCGCCGCCCTCAACAGCGCGGTGTGGTCGGGCGGGTCGTTCGTGTACATCCCGCCGGGCGTCAAGGTGGAGATGCCTTTGCAGGCTTACTTCCGCCTGAACGTGGCCAATATCGGCCAGTTCGAGCGTTCGCTGATCATCGCCGATGAGGGCGCGCAGGTGCATTACGTCGAGGGCTGCACCGCTCCGCAGTACACCACCGACTCCTTCCACAGCGGCGTGATCGAAATCGTGGTCAAGAAAGGCGCCCGCGTGCGCTACACCACCATTCAGAACTGGTCGAACAATGTGTACAACCTGGTGACGCAGCGCGCCATCGTGGAAGAGGGCGGCACAATGGAGTGGGTTGACTCGAATCTGGGGTCTAAGTTAACGATGAAATACCCCTCCTGCTATCTGATGGGCCCCGGCGCCCACGGCGAGATCCTCTCCATGGCCTTCGCCGGGCGCGGGCAGCACCAGGATACCGGCGGTAAGATCATCCATTTTGCCCCGCACACCAGCAGCAAGATTGTTTCCAAGTCCATCAGCAAAGATGGCGGGCGGGCTTCTTACCGCGGCCTGCTCAAAGTGCACCGCGATACCGGCGATGTGCGCTCCAACGTGGTGTGCGACGCCTTGCTGCTCGACCCGCAATCCCGCTCCGATACCTATCCCTACATCGAAATCGACGATGAGGATGTGACCATCGGCCACGAGGCCTCGGTCTCCAAGATTGGCGAGGAGCAGCTGTTCTATCTGATGAGCCGCGGCCTGAGCGAGGAAGAAGCCACCACCATGATCGTCTCCGGCTTCATTGAGCCGCTGGTGAAGGAACTGCCAATGGAATACGCGATTGAGATGAACCGTCTGATCCAGTTGCAGATGGAAGGCTCAATCGGCTGATGAATGTGACAACGAAAGAATCTATGACCACAAAACGTGTAGTAACTCGCACCCGGCGCAGCAGCTTTCAGGGGTTTTCCTTCGACCGCGGCATGATCCCGGTGGGGGACGGCCCGCTGGCGGCCTTTCGTCAGCGCGCCTGGGAGGTTTACCAGACGCTGCCGTATCCGACCACGGCGGATGAACCCTGGCGGCGCACCGACATCCGCCGCTTGAACGGCGATTTTTCCTTGCCCGGGCCGGATGCCTATCTCGATTTGCCTGCCGTCCCGGAGCGTTTGCTCCGCCCCCTGGTCAGCGACCGGCACGGCGGACAGATCCGCCTGCTGCCCGGCGCGATCCAGGCCGATGTTGACCCCACGCTGGAGCAGCAGGGGGTGATCTTCACCGACCTGGAGAGTGCCAATCGTGAGCACCCCGACCTGGTGGAACGCATCCTGGGCACGGTGGTGCGTCCGGACGAAGGCAAGTTCGCCGCCCTGAGCGCGGCGATGGCGCAGAGCGGCGTGTTTGTGTATGTGCCGCGCGGCGTGCAAGTGGAACAGCCTTTGCATAGCCTGATGTGGGCAGCCGGCCGCGGACTGGCGCATTTCTCGCATCTGGTTATCTGGCTGGAGGAAGGTGCCTCGCTGACCTATGTGCACGAATCCGCCTCGCCAGACGGTCTGGGCGGCCAGACGTTGCACGGCGCGGTTGTCGAGCTGTTCGTCGGCGCCAACGCCAGCCTGCGCTTTGTGGAATTGCAGTCGCTGGGCGATAACGTGTGGAACTTCACCCACGAGCGCGCCGTGGTGGAGCGCGACGGCAACCTGGACTGGATTTTTGGCGCCATTGGCTCGCGGCTGACCAAGAACTTTTCCGACCTCGACCTGGTCGGCGCGGGCGCTCACGGGCGTATGTCGGGCTTTTACTTCACCGATGGCGAGCAACATCTCGATCACGATACCCAGCAGAACCACCGCGCTCCGCATACCACCAGCGACTTACTGTT
>RFKO01000233.1 GCA_003694235.1 Anaerolineae bacterium | reverse complement strand
GTTGGGTTACGTTGGGTAAGGTGTTCTTTTTCATGGCGGATTCCCTATACTGGATTATACGTCATGAGGGGACGAATTGGATGTGCCCAGCAGCGCGCCACCCCCCAGCAGGCCAAGCAGCCCGAAGGCGATATCGCGGGCGCGGATCAACAGGCCGACGCTCAACCCCAGGGCGCTGTTCAACCCCAACATCTCGGCGGCAAGAACCTGACCGGCCTCCAGCGCCCCCAACCCGCCGGGCAGGGGGGTGAGGAAGGCCAGGCGCGCCGCCACCATGAAGGTGAGCACCTGGCGGCCAGAGAGCGGCGCCCCCAGAAAACGCAGCATCAGGGCGTATTCTCCCACCAGGGCGACCCACACCAGCGCGGAGAGCAGCATCAGGCCGCTCAGCGCCAGCGGCTGGCGGCGGCAGAAGCGGGCGATTTCGGTTTCGCTTTGTTGGATGACGGCGGTCAGACGCGCGATGCCGCGGGGCGCGTGCGCGCTCAACGCGCTCAGCGGGCGGGCGCCGAGGTAGAGGCCGAGCAGGTATCCCCACGGGAGCGCAGCCAGGAGCAGCGCGCCGATGACCAGCCTGGGGGAGAGGCTCATCCGCCCGGCGATCAGCAGCGCGCCCAACGCCAGGAAGGTGAAGTTCGCCAGCAGTTCGAGCACTTTATCCAGGCTGAGTGCGCTCAAGGCGGCGGCCGGCGGGACGCCGTGACGTTGCGTGACGGCGAGCACCTGCACCGGTTCGCCGCCGAATTGCGGCCCCGGCGTGAAGTAGCTCACCCCGAAGGCCGTCAGACGGTAGCGCACCGCGGCGAAGAAGGGCAGCCTGTGCCCTGCCTGGCGGAGCAGCAGCCACCAGCGCAGGGCGAACAGACAGACGATGGCGGCGTTCAGGGCGGTCAGGGCGATGAGTTGTGCCGGCGTCAGATGGCGCAGCGTGGCGATGATGCCCTCGATGGGGGCGCTGGTCAGGGCGTAGCCCGCCAATCCCAGGGCGAGCAGCCAGAGCGTAACGGCGGCGAGCAGTTTCATGCGCGGCGCTTCCCCAGGCGGTTGTGAATCAGGTATTCGATGGGCGCGTGCGGGGCGTACTTCCCCATGCCGGTGAAGAGCAGGTACGTCAGCGCGGCGATCAGCAGCCGGTCGCCGGTCGTGAGGGGCATCCCGTTCAGGCGCAGGCCGAGAGTGAGCAGCGCGGCGATGGGCGTCAGCCGCCCGAAGACGCCGCCGACCAGGGCCAGCAGGAAGACGAGGCGCAGGCCGGGGAGCAACACATCCATCCCCGGGGGCGCGCTGGCAGGCAGTCCGCCGGGGACGAGAAAACGCCCAAAGGGGTGGAAGCCCAGCGATTCCAGCAGGCCCGCGGCGTAGATGGCCGCGCTCAGGGCGCGCATCATCAGGGGGAGGTCGGCGGTCAACCGGCGCGCCATATCGTCCGGAAGAGGCAATCCCTCGATCTTGCCGGTCACTTGCAGATAGTCGAGCAGGAACTGCGCGCTGAACGGCAGCAGGAACAGCGTGGCGGCGAAGGTGGTGGCGGGAGGGCCGAGGGCCGGCGCGAGCATGGCGGTGATGAAGCCCATTTGCAGTCCGGCGAACCAGCGGCGCGTGTCGGAGGGGTGCAGGGGGAGGACTTCGCCGCCGCGCCGTCTGTGGATGTACAGGCCGAGCAGGAAGAGATAGCGCGCCAGGCCGAAGGGGGCGTACCACCAGGGCACGCTGCCGTATTGAAAGGCCAGCGCGGTGACCACCAGCACGCCCAGCGCGTCATGGTTCATGTCCAGCGTCTCGCCCAGGGCGGTCACGGTGTCGCTGCGGCGGGCGAAGTAGCCGTCCAGAAAGTCGGTCAGGTCGGCCAGCAGGTAGAGGGCGAAGGGCAGCCAGGCGAGGGGGCCGGTCGGGCGCGGCAGCAGCAGGAAGCCCCCCAGCGCGGCGATCAGCGTGCCGCGCGCCAGAGTGAGGCTGTTGCCGGGGCCGAAGCGCGGCAGCAGTTCGCGCTCTCCGGGGCGGTGGTTGCGCGGCAGAATGCGCCACACGCCGGCGGCCTGGATGAGCATCCAGAGCGTGCTCTGCAAGAGGTAGCGCAGGGCGTATACCGGAGAGATAGGAGCGGTCAGCACGGCGGCCAGCGCGATCAGCGCGGCCATGCTGAGCAGCAGATACACTCCCCACCGCAGGCGCAGGGCGGTCAGCGGGGGCAACCCTGGAAGCAAGGCGTTCAACGTCCCAGCAGATCGAGCAGGCGGTCGGGGTAATCGGTGATGATGCCGTCCACGCCCAGGTCGAGCAGGCGCTGCATATCGGCCGGCTCGTTGATCGTCCAGGCATGCACCTGAACGCCGCGGCGTTGCGCACCGCGCACAAAGGACGGCACCAGCACGTGGATGTTGCCCCAGTACTCCGGCACCTGCACGGCCTGTGCTGCGGGTGAGACCAGCCCGGCCAGCCCGACGCGGGCGAGGAAGTAGAGCGGGCGGATTTCGTCCTCGTGCATCGAGGTGGCGACTTCGGGGCAGGCGGCGCGGAACTCGCTCATCGCCTGCGCGTGAAAGGAGGCCACCAGCACGCGGTCGAGCATGTGGTACTGGCGGATCAGGTCGCACAATGCGGCAGCAATCGAGGGTTCGGTCTGCTTGATTTCGATGTTCATGCGGTAGCCGGGGAAGGCCTGGAAGACTTCCTCCAGCGTGGGCACGCGGATATCCTGGCCGCGATAGGGATAGCTGAGACCGCCGTCAGGTGACCAGTTGTAGCCCGCGTCCAGCGTTTTGATTTGCTCCAGGGTCATTTCTTTGAGCGCGCCGCTGCCGTCGGTGGTGCGGTCTACCGTGGCATCGTGCATCACCACCAGCACGCCGTCCCGGCTGGCGTGCACGTCCATTTCGAGCACATCCACGCCCAGGCGGGCGGCGTTTTCAAAGGCGGCCAGCGTGTCGCCGGGGCGCAGGCCGTCGCCGCCCTGATGGGCGATCACCAGGGGTGGCGTGATGCCGGAGAAAAAGGCAGCCTGTGGCGCGGGGCTGGCCAGAAGGGCCGCTGCAAGCAAGGCCAGGCCGAGGCCGACGATGAGGTAGAGCGTTACTGTCTGCCAGCGTTTCATTTTTCAGGATGTCCTTCCGGTGATGATGGGGGTGAGCAATGTGTAGAAAGGCAGGGCGATCGAACCCAGCGCCGGGCGGTACCAGGGGAGGTACTGGAACGGCCCGCCGATGGCGAACATCCAGAAGACCACCGAGAGGGTGGAGAGCAGGAGTTGGCTCACGCGATGCACCTTTTCCACGCGGTACAGCCACAGCGGTGTGATGATCACCAGCGCCAGGCTGACGTACCACAGGGCGGTTTCCAGCGTGGCTTTGTCGTTGTGGTAGGTGCTTTTGAGGATCCCTTCGACGGTGACATAGGCCAGCACGATTTCGGAGGGGATGTGCTTGAGCACTTTGGAGAGATAACTGTCGTCTTTCTGGACTGACCGGGCCATGGGGCGCTCCTTTCCGGGAACCTGAATAGATCACAGTGGATAGTGGCTTATCTCCATTCTACCTCATGTCAGCGCCTGTAGGGTTGGAAGCGGAGGCCGGGGGCGTTTAAACGAAAAAGCACGCCGTAGGGGCGTGCGTTGGGAGTGGCGAGGGTGGGGGTCGAACCCACGACCAAGGGCTTATGAGTCCCCTGCTCTACCACTGAGCTACCTCGCCGGAGCGGGGGGAATGTTAACACGCGCAGGGGGATTTGTCAATGGGGGAGGGTGGACGGGTGCACTAAAAAGTTGTAGGGGAGGAGACAAAAAAGAGCCAACCTGTTAGGATAAGGGTGAGTAAGACCAAAAACCATAACAGGAGGCTCAATATG
>RFKO01000232.1 GCA_003694235.1 Anaerolineae bacterium | reverse complement strand
CGCCCTGCGCCGCGCCGGCGCGCACTTCGGCGAGCGCCTGTATCCGTGGCAGGGCAACCTGCTCTACCTGACCGAGGTGAACGAAGATTCGGTGCCGTTTACCTGGCCGCTGGCCAAGCGGCGCTATGTGCAGCGTTGTGTGCGTATGTACGGGGACACGCTTTCCACTGCCGGCACGCATGTCAATGTTTCATTGCCGGAGCCGTTGCTGGCCTGGGATTTCATGCACAAACCGGCTTCCGAGCGCCGCGGCCAGCACCTGGATGATTACAAGAACCGCGTCTACATTACCGCCACCCGCTTGATGCGCGCCTTTGCGGCGTTGTTCATCGCCACCACGGCTTCCACGCCATTTCAGGCGCAAGAGCGGGATGGGCGGCCGGTGGTGGTGCTGACGGAGTATGATTCCGTCCGTAATCTCACGTTTCCCAACCCGACCACGTTGGATGTCCCCGACCTGTACCGCTCGCATCAGGACTACGTTAACATTTCCTACGAGCTGGTGCGCAGCGGAGCGCGCTTTGGCAACAACAACTGGACGCCGGTGCGGGCGCGTTCCCGTGTCGAGCCGGTCGAGCGCCTGATTGCCGTCACCGATGAGCAACTGCGCGCCATCTACGACCGCGGGTTGTACGCTATGGGCGAAGTGTCGCCCGTGGAAGAGATGGCGCAGCAAATCGAGATGGAAAACCTGATGGCGCGCATCAACATCCCGATGGCGCGCGTGGAAATCCGCACCGATGATGGCAGCAATCCGGTGTCGCTCGATGTGGCCAACCTGGCCCTCAAACAGCTGTTGCTGATGCGATTTTATGCTGACCCGGATTTCGCCCGCAGCTTTCGCTACGACGCCGAAGACATCGCCCGTGCCCGGCGCAACGAGGAACGCGCTGCCCGGCGCAGCCTGGAAGCCGAGATCGAGAACCCGCTCACGGGGAAACCGGTGGCCATGCGCGCCTTTTTGCGCTGGACGCTGGAACAGGTGATGCCGCTGGCGCAGGCGTTGGGCTGGGAAGACTTTTTGCAGCCGCTGGTGGAAATGGGCGAGGGAGCGCCGAACACCGCACAGCTTTTGCGGGCTCGCCTGCTGGAGAGCGGCGTTGACCCCCAGGACGTGCCGGTGGAGGTTTTGCGGCAACTTGCCGAGGCGCGCGAAGCCGAGGTGGCTGCTGTGATGGATGATCTGGCCGCGCGGGCCGATTTGCTCTCACAGGAAGGCAATAAGCTGGGCGTGTTGCTCCAGCTGGCGCGGCATGATGCGCGCCACGACCCCGATGCTCCCATCCGTTTTCGCCCCCGCGAGGAGATTCGAGAAGTGAACTACCCAAACAAAACGGCAGAAATCGTTGATCTGGCCAGTCGGTTGATCCGCATCCCGTCCGTTACGGTAGGGGAGGCGGTGCGGCTGGATGATGTGCAGCGCGCGGCCACCCTGATTTATGACTATTTGCGCAATCATGGCCTGGAGGTGCGCTACTTCAACCACGCCCGCTACCCGGCCATTCTGGCTGGCTTTCCGGGGGGATTGCTTGCGCCGGTGATGTTGTGCGGTCATTTCGACGTGGTTGCCCCGGAGCCGGACGACAGCCAGTTCGAGCCGCGCCTGGAGGGGGATTACCTGTGGGGGCGCGGCGCGGCAGATATGAAAACCGTGGTGGCGACTTATATGGTGTGGATGAAGGATGCCCTCAAAGCCGGCCCGCCATTCCCGCCGGTCAATCTGCTACTGGTGGGCAACGAGGAAACCGGCGAACAAGAGGCGATGGGCACGCCGCATGTGCTGGCGGCTCTGCAACAGGAAAGCGGGTATGCGCCAAAACTGTTCATCGCCGGGGAGCGCACCGAGGTCACGGGGAAAGCTTTGTGGGGGGAGGTGTGCATCCAGAATCGCGGCATCATGCGCTTCGACGTGGTGGCGCGCGGGGTGCGCGGTCATACCGGCGTGGCCGGGGCGGGGAGCGACCTGAGCGAACGCCTGCTCGCTGCACGTCAGGCACTGGGAGAGATCATGAAGCGGCATCTCACTTTGAGCAGCGAGGATGGCTGGCAATCGCAGGTGCGGTTTCCCTTCATCCAGGTCGGTTCGCCGGGGGTTTACAACATCCTGGCCGATTATGGCGTGCTGGGGGTTGAGATTCGACCCATCCCCCAGGATGATATCGCCGCGCTGTTTGAGGAGGTGAAAACATACTGTGCCGAAAACGGCCTGGAACTTGAAAATGTGCTTCTGGAAGCCGGCATTGCCTGTGATCCGGAAAATCCGTACCTCAAGGCGTTGCTGCGGGCGGTGGAAACCGCTTCCGGCGCGACGGCGCCGGTGGGGCGTAAGCTGGCCGGCACCAGCGCACGCTTCGCCCCCGGCGGGCAGGGCGTGGTGTGGGGCGAAAGCGGCATCGGTCCCCACTCCGCCGAGGAGCGACATTACATCCCCTCCATCGAGCCGTATTACCGGGCGCTGGATGCGTTGGGGAAGGAGTTACGGGCGGTATAATTTTTCTGACCACTGACCACTGACCACTGACCACTGACCACTG
>RFKO01000231.1 GCA_003694235.1 Anaerolineae bacterium | reverse complement strand
CCGTTGTGGTGGGCGCTGGCCGCGGTCGGCCTGGAGCGACTGGTGGATTGGGGCGCGCGCGCCCGCGGCTGGAACGCATCTCAGGCCTGGCGCGTCTTCTCCGCTGCCGGGGTGGTGATGTCGCTGGGGCTGACCGTGTTCGTCGTTCAGAGCCGCCTGCCCGGTTGGGGCGCGGGGCAGCGCGCCTACGAGCGACTGGACGCCCGCCTGCGCGACCTGGGCGCGCCCGCCGCTGCCGTGGTGATGGTCAACGACCCGCCGGGGTTCTACCTGGCCTCGGGACGGCCTGCCATCGTCATCCCCGATGGTGATGCGACGGCCTTGCTCGCCGCCGCCCGGCGCTACGGCGCGCGCTACGTGGTGTTGGAAGCCAATCACCCCCGCGGCCTGGACGCGCTCTTCAACGCGCCGCAGGATGCTACCGCGTTGCGCTTGCTGTGGCGGGGCGAGGATGGGATGCTCTTCGAGGTGGTAGATGAATAACCGACCGCCGACCCTTCGACCGGAATCAGGACGCACCACCGCCCCTGCGACTGCCGACGGCCGACCACCGACCCTTCGACCGGGCTCAGGGCAGGCCACCGTCCGTCGTCCGTCGTCCGTCGTCTGTGGTCTCCTCTTATTGGCCGCGCTCTCGTTGTGCGGCTACCTCCTCGCCTCCGCCCGCACCTTCCGCCCCGGCTTTCCCCTGGACGACGCCTGGATTTATCAGACCTATGCCCGCAACCTGGCGCGCTACGGAGAGTGGGCTTTCGTCCCCGGCCAACCTTCGGGCGGCTCCACCGGCCCGCTGTGGGTGCTGTTCGTCCTGCCGGGGCAGTGGCTGGGCGCGCTGCAATGGACGTTCTTCCTCGGCTGGCTGACGCTGGCAGGGCTGGGGGTGGCCGGGGCGTGGGCGTTTGCACGCCTGTCTCCGCAGCGCCGCGCATGGGCTGTGTGGGCGGGCGCGTTCCTGGCGCTGGAGTGGCATCTGGTGTGGGCTGCCGCTTCGGGAATGGAGGCCGCGCTGTACACGCTGCTGGTGATGGCGGTGTTGGGCGCGCTGGCGGGCGATGTGAAGCGACGCGCCTGGTTCGTGTTGGGGCTGCTGGCGGGGGTGAGCGTCTGGCTGCGCCCCGACGGGCTGACGCTGCTGGGGCCGCTGGGTTTTGCCGCCTTGTTGCGCGAGGGGGGCGGGCGCGAGCGTTCGTCGCGGCTGGGGTTGAGCGCGTTGGGCCTCGCACTCTTGTTCGCGCCGTATCTGGCCTTCAACCGCCATGTCGCCGGCGCGTGGTGGCCGAACACGTTCTACGCCAAGCAGGCGGAGTACGCCGTGTTGCGCCAGGCCCCGCTGTGGCGGCGATTCTTGCAACAGGCCGCCCTGCCGCTGGTCGGCGTGGGGATGGCTTTGCTGCCCGCCTGGGTTTTGACGCTGCGGCGCGCCTTAAGCGAGCGGCGTTGGGGCGCGCTGGCCGGCGCGCTGTGGACGGTTGGGTATCTCGGCCTGTACGCCTGGCGGCTGCCGGTGACGTATCAGCACGGTCGCTATGTGATTCCGGCAATGGCGGTATATTTCGTGTGGGGGCTGGCGGGCATGGCAGAGACCTTGCAACTCAGGGCGCAGAACACGGCGCGTCGGCTGGTCAGCCGCGCCTGGGCGTTGCTCACCGCCGGGTTGTTGCTGGCATTCTGGGGATTGGGCGCGCGGGCGTACGCGCAGGATGTGGCCGTGATCGAGAGCGAGATGGTGGACACCGCCCGCTGGGTGGCGGAGAACATCCCGGAAGATGCCCTGGTCGCCGCGCACGACATCGGCGCGCTGGGCTATTTCAGTGGGCGTATGCTGGTTGATCTGGCAGGATTGGTGACCCCGGACGTTATCCCGATTTTACGAGATGAAGCTGCTTTGAAGATCTATCTTGACCGTAAGGGAGTGAAGTATCTGGTGACCTTTCCCGGCTGGTATCCACACCTCACGCAGGGACGGCCGAAAGTTTATCAAGGGAGGGCGCCTTTCAGTCCGGCTTTAGGGGGGGAACACATGACGGTGTTCCTCTGGAGCGCGCCGTAGGTTTGTTGCCTGCCGCATGGTGATATGCTATACTGAGAGCCGAAATCGACCTGTGGAGAATTATGACACCGCTGAAAGTGTTGATTGTCGATGATCATCCGTTGTTTCGCCAGGGGGTAGGGGATACCCTCCGGTTGGAGCGCGATTTTGATGTGGTGGGTGAGGCGGCGGATGGCGATCAGGCTTTGGAGATGATTCGGACATTGCAGCCGGATGTGGTTGTGCTGGATGTACATCTGCCAGGGAAGAACGGCTTGCAGATCACCCGCCAGGTGCAGGAAGAGAAGCTGGCCACGCGTGTGGTGCTGGTCACTGCTTACGATGATGTGGAGCAGTTGTTACACGCCTTGCGGGCAGGGGCGGCGGCGTATTGCCCCAAGCATGTACAACCGGAAGAATTACTGCAGGTGTTGCGTCATGTGGGGGCGGGAAAATTTGTGTTCAACGGTACAGTGCTTACTGCGGAGCAGATCAACCCCTGGGTTGAGGAGTATTTGCTGGCCGCGATTTCCCAGCAGCGTGAACTGGATGAACCCTTGCAACCACTCTCCTCGCGCGAGATGGATGTGCTGGGCTATGTTACCCAGGGAATGAGCAACAAAGAGATCGCCGCACATCTGGGTATCAGCTATCAGACGGTGAAAAATCATGTCACGGCCATTTTGCGCAAGTTGAATGTCGAGGATCGTACCCAGGCCGCCGTTTACGCCATCCGGCGGGGATGGTTTCAATTGCACGATAACCGTGCATCACGGGAGAATCATCATGGCAGTTGAAGAAGCGAAAAACATATCTCGTTCGGACCGCTCTTTGGAAGAGTTTTTGAGCGATGTGCTGGAAGAAACTCAGGAGAGCCTGAAGGATTTGGATATCAAACTTCAGCAAAGTCAGGTTGAGGTCAATCGGCTGACGGAGCGCAATGCCACGGTGACCGCGCACCTGCAAAAGATCCAAAAACAGGCCGATGCTTTGTTGCCCCTGGAGGTGCGTGAGGCTTATGCCAACGCGCTGGATGTCCAGCAGCGCTTGTTCCTCATGCGAGGGCAGATCGAGCGTCTGAATGGGGAGAAGCGTTCCCTTGAGCGTCTGCTCGATGTGGTCGAACAGATACGGCAGATGCTGGAAGAGGGAGAGGGCAGGGGGTTGAGTGGAGAGACTTTCTCAATGGTGGAGGCGATTATCCAGGCTCAGGAGGCAGAACGTCAACGGCTCTCCCGGCAGATGCACGATGGCCCGGCCCAGGCGCTTTCGAATTTTATCTTGCAGGCCGAGATCGCCATGCGTTTGTTCGATATTGACCCCGAGCAGGCGCGCGAGGAGCTGAACCTGCTGAAGCAGTCGGCCTCGGCAACCTTCCAGCAGGTGCGCAATTTTGTGTTCGAACTGCGTCCCATGATGCTGGACGACCTGGGATTGATCCCCACGCTCAAGCGTTATGTTGAGGCGGTGAAGGAACAAACGGGGATGCAGATCGATCTGGAAATCACGGGTGTTGAACGCCGACTTGAGTCGTATGCCGAGGTGGTGATCTTTCGCTCCATTCAGGACTTGTTGAGTTTTGTACAACACCAGGGGCAGGCGACCAGGGCATCCA
Source organism: Anaerolineae bacterium (assembly GCA_003694235.1). Classification (GTDB taxonomy): domain Bacteria; phylum Chloroflexota; class Anaerolineae; order Anaerolineales; family UBA11858; genus J130. The sequence goes on along the minus strand of RFKO01000231.1, from coordinate 10,237 downwards.
TTCAGGTGGCTATTCAAGATGCCAACGTGCGGGTTGTGATCGAAGACAACGGTAAGAGCTTTACCTATGAAGAGGCGCTGGAGGCGGGCGGCATCGCCCTCAAGACGCTCAAAGAGCGCGTTGAGATGCTGGGAGGCTATCTGGAGGTCAGCGCCTCGCGGCCGGAGGGCGGCACGGTGATCTTCCAGATTCCGGTCAGTGTGGCCGAGCAAACCGTCTTTACAGATTTGTAAGGTGGGGGGCTTGCTTTTGGGCCTGTTCTTGCTATAATGGAGTTACCTGTTGTCGGACAGGAATCTCGAAGAAAGGAGGCAGTCTCATGTTGTTCGCACCCAAGGAAAAAGGTCAAGGCCTGGTGGAATATGCGTTGATCCTTGTTCTGGTCGCGGTCGTCGTGATCGTGATCCTCGCGCTGCTTGGCCCGGCCATCGGTAACGTTTTCAGCAACATTGTTTCCAATATCTAATCGATTATCGTTCCGACAGCATAAGACCTTGCCGGCTGGCAAGGTCTTATTTTTAGTTCCCCGCTACACGCTTTCCGGGGTATTTGCTTCAGGAAGAGCGTTTCTGGCCCGCGGCGGCCTGGTATTTTTGTGAGGGGAAGGGGTAGCGTTTCTGGACAATTTCAGGTAGACTATAAGCGCAGACATCGTTCATGAGCCGACGAAGCAGGAGGCTATCATGCGTCGAGGACGAATATTCTTCTATCTGGCCGCAATCTTGTTGCTTTTGCTGGTGGCGGGTTTCGTGTTTCTGCAGCGACTCAATCAACCCCCGCCCACGCCGGAGGGCGGGGCTCCGGAGCCCACGCCGGTGGTGGATCTGGTCTCTGTGGTCATTGTGACCCAGCCCACGCCGCGTGGTTCAGTGTTGGATGAAACCATGCTGGGTGTGGTTGACCTTCCCCGCGACGTGGTTTTTGAGGGTATGTTCACCGATATGGCGCTGGTTGTGGGACGGCGAGCCAAGTTTGACCTGGATGCAGGTATCATTCTGACGGCCAATATGCTGGTGGATCAGGCCGCCGATCTCTCGCGCACCGGCTCGCAGGCTGCTCTGGCGATCCCGCGCGGCAAGCTGGCGATGGCGGTGGAGGTGGATCGCCTCTCCCTGGTGGCGTACGCCCCCCGTCCTGGAGATCATGTCGCCGTGATGGCCTCCTGGCTGATCAAAGATGTGGATAGCGAGTTCCAATCGGTATTGCCGAACGTGGTCGGCGTGGTGCGCGGGCCGTTCTCCAACCCGGAGACCGGCGAGTCACAGCTGACCGTTGATATTCAACCGGGCGCGGGGACGGTTGGGCGCACGGAACTCGACCCGCTTCTCAACGAGTTGGTCTATGTCCAGCCTTCCGAAGCCCAGCGCGGGCGTCTGGTGACGCAGATTATCCTCTACGATGTCGAGGTGCTGCATGTGGGCGAATTCCTTACCCCGGAGGAAGAAGAGGCCCAGGCGGCGGCACAACAGGCCGGAGAGCAGCAGGCTGCTGAGGGAGGGCAACAGGCTCAACCCGCGCAGCAAACCACTGGAGAGCAGACGCCGCCTCCGGTCGTCAAACCGGATATTGTCACCCTGATCATGAACCCGCAGGATGCCGTGGCGCTGAAGTATCTGATCAACAGCGGCGCGCAGATCACCCTCTTGCTGCGAGCGTCGGGCGACGATACGCCAATCGCCACCGAGGCGGTGACCTTGCAGTATCTGTTCGATGTCTACAACATCCCCATCCCGGCGAAGTTGCCTTATGCTATTGACCCGCGGATTGATCGGCTGCCGTTACCCGGTCAGTCGAATCAACCGGCAGAAACCACTACACCTTAACGGTATGCGGAGCATTCTGAATGACCACTGAACAAACCATCCGCGTCGTCATCGTAGATGATGTGCGCGAAGCCCGAGAGAATATTCGTAAACTGTTGCAGTTCGAGAAAGATATTGAGGTGGTGGGCATGGCCTCTACCGGGCGCGAAGGGATTCAGATGGCCCGGGAGACCTCGCCGGATGTCATCCTGATGGATATCAATATGCCGGACATGGATGGCATCAAAGCCACGGAGAGTATCCACCAGGAGCTGCCTCATATCCAGATCGTCATTTTGTCGGTTCAGGGCGACCCGAATTACATGCGCCGTGCCATGCTGGCCGGGGCGCGCGATTTCCTCACCAAGCCGCCAATGGTGGATGAGTTAATCGCCGCCATCCGGCGGGCGGGCAAGATTGCGCACGAGGAAAAGCGCAAAGTAGAGGAGCGTTATGTGCCTGAGCGGGCCGCGGTCGCGCCAGGCGGAGATTACATGGCAGCCTCGGGCGCGTACGGCAAGGTGATCGTGGTCTACAGCCCCAAGGGTGGCGTGGGCACGACCACGGTGGCGACCAATCTGGCCGTGACGCTGCACAATCCGGAAACGCCGGTTGTGCTTGTGGATGGGAAAATTCAGTTCGGAGACCTGATGGTCATGCTGAATGTGCGCGGCAAGAATAACATTACCGACCTCGCGCCGCGCGCCGATGAACTCGATCCCGAGATCATCGAGGAAGTGCTGATTACGCATGGGGATACCGGCATGAAGTTGCTGGCGGCCCCTCTGCGGCCGGAGCAGAGTGAGGATATCAACGGTGAGCAGTTTGGCAAAATCCTGGCCTATCTGCGCCGCCTGTACGCCTATGTTGTGGTGGATGCCGGCTCTCATCTGACCGATGTGGCCATCAGCGCGATGGATGCCAGTTCTCTGCTCATTTTGCTCACCATGCAGGACATCCCTTCGATCAACGATGTGCGCCTGTTCCTCGATCTGGCCGGCGCTTTGGGCCTGGGGAGTGAGCGTATTTTGCTGGCGCTCAGTCGCTTCGATAAACGCATTGCCATTACCCCGGAGGCTATCGGCAACAACCTGAAGCACGAGGTGGCTGTGGTGATTCCGCAGGAAGAGCGCGTGGTGCTGCCCTCGGTGAACCGCGGTAAGCCGTTTATTTTGACGGAGCGCAAACGACCGGTGAGCCGGGCAATCCTGGAACTGGCCGAGAAAGTGCGCCAGCGCCTGGCTGAACTGGAATCCGTTCAGGAAATTTAATCTGGAAACAGCGAGTAAAAGCATATGTCCTTACTGCGACGAATTGAACAGGGGCAGGGTGGGACCCAAGGTAGCGGCCGGGGGGATTCCGGCAGTCTGCGTTCTCTGCAGTCGCGGCGTATTGCCCCGCCGGCAAGCGATGCCCAGCGGGATACCTACCTTGACCTGAAAACCCGCGTGCAGAACCGTTTGTTGGCTGAACTCGATCCCTCGATTGATGTCAGCCAGGTACAGACGGTGCGCAATACCATCCGCGAATTGTTCGAGCAGATCCTCTCGGAAGAGAACATCGTTCTTTCACGGCAGGAAAAGCATCGCCTGTTCGAGCAGATCGCGGCTGAAATCCTGGGCTTTGGCCCGTTGCAGCCGCTGCTGGAAGACGAAGAGATCACCGAAATCATGGTCAACGGCGCCAAGAATATCTACATCGAGAAGCGCGGCAAGCTGCATCGCGTGCCGATGTCTTTCGAGGATGATGAGCATGTCATGCGCATCATTGACCGCATTGTGGCGCCGCTTGGCCGTCGCATTGATGAGAGCAGCCCTTATGTGGATGCCCGTCTGCCGGATGGCTCGCGCGTCAACGCCGTGATACCGCCCATTTCGCTGGTCGGGCCGGTGCTGACCATCCGTAAGTTCTCCAAGAATCCCATCACGGTGGAGCAGCTGATCAAGTTCGGCAGCATCACGCCGGAAGCGTTGCAATTCCTCAAGGCCTGCGTGGAGGCGCGACTGAATATTGTGATTTCCGGCGGCACCGGTTCGGGGAAGACCACCTTGCTGAACATTCTCTCTCAGTTCATCCCCTCGGATGAGCGCATTATCACCATCGAGAACGCGGCCGAGTTGCAGCTGCGCCAGGAGCATGTGGTCACTCTGGAGTCCCGCCCGCCCAACATCGAAGGAAAGGGCGAGATTACCATTCGTCAGTTGGTGGTCAACTCGTTGCGTATGCGCCCCGACCGCATCATCGTGGGCGAGATCCGCGACGAAGAAGCGCTCGATATGCTTCAGGCGATGAACACCGGCCATGACGGCTCGATGACCACGGCGCACTCCAACAGCCCACGCGATACGCTGGCGCGTATCGAGACCATGGCCTTGATGGCCGGTATGGATTTGCCGGTGCGGGCGATCCGCGAGCAGATTGCCTCGGCCATTGACCTGGTGGTACATCAGGAACGTTTGCGGGATGGCACGCGTAAGGTTGTGAACATCACCGAGATCAGCGGTATGGAAGGCGATGTGATCACAATGACCGATATCTTCGCCTTCGAGCAGCGCGGTATCGAAAACGGTAAGGTGATTGGTGAATTGCGCCCCACAGGATTGCGCCCGAAAGCGATGACGCAAATCGAGGCAGCAGGCATTCATTTGCCGCCCTCGATCTTTGGGGCGGGGGCAAGGCGTGGTTATTAGGGCGAAGCTCGCCAACTTGAACAGGTGTTGAAGCGAGAATTGGTATGACCCTCTTTCTAATCGCAGGTGGTGCGCTGGTTGTTCTCCTGCTCGTCATCGGTGTGGTGGTCTCCCTGACGGGAGAAGACGCGCTGGTTGAGGAGCGTCTGGGGCGCTTTGTCGAGGAGGAGACTGTCGCCGAGGAAGGGGAGCGCTCCTCGATGTTGAGCGATTGGGTCAATGAGCAGGTGGAGCGCACCCAGTGGGGCGGCGGCATTTCGCGCACGCTGGCGCAGGCCAATCTGAAACTTCGGCCGGGCGAATACGTAGCCCTGATTGTGATCTCTGTGTTCGGTACCGGCCTGGTGACCTGGTTTGTAGGCGGGCGCGATGTGATCTCTGGGCTGATCGGCGTGGTGGTGGGGTTCTTCCTGCCGCGCTTTTATGTCAACCGTCAGCGCGCCAAACGCCTGCAGGCATTCAACGATCAACTGCCCGATATGCTGAGCCTGATGGTCAACGGCCTGCGCGCCGGCTTCTCCCCGGCACAGGCGATGGAGGCCGTCAGTCGGGAGATGCCCCCGCCGATGTCGGAGGAATTCCGCCGTGTGGTGCGCGAGATGCAACTGGGCATTTCCATGCCGCAGGCGCTGGATAATCTGTTGCGCCGTATTCCCTCCGATGACCTCGATCTGGTCGTCACGGCCATCAATGTGCAGCGCGAGGTCGGCGGCAACCTGGCCGAAATTCTGGATACCATCGCCTATACCATCCGCGAGCGCATTCGCATCAAGGGCGAGATCCGCGTGCTGACGGCGCAGGTCATGTATTCCGGGCGTTTCCTGGCTTTGCTGCCGTTTATCCTCTCCAGTATTTTGTGGTTTGCCAATCGTCCGTATCTGATGTCGGTATTTCAGCCGGAAACTCGTCTGTGCGGCATCATCATTGTTATCACTGTGTTTATTCTGGTCGGTACCGGCTATTTCATCATGATGCGCATTGCCGATATTGAGGTCTGAGAGAGCACGGGAGGAGGCGCGATGAATCTGGTGGCTTTGGGCGTTGTCGCACTGATTGTCGTGATCGCGGCCATCGTGCTGGTGATTGTAGGGTTGCGCGAAACGCGTGATGCGGTAGATCCTCTCGAAGCGCGCATGGCGGAATACGTCGATGTAGAGAACCTGCAAAGCCTGGAACAGATTGAAATGCAGCAGCCGCTCACCGAGCGCGTCATCATCCCGCTGGCGCGACGTTTGGGTGAGATTGCGCTGCGTTTCACGCCGCAAAACGCGCTGGAGCAGACTGCTCACAAGATTGAACTGGCCGGTAGCCCGCGCGGCCTGGAGCCGACTACCTACTGGGCGGCGCGATTCGGGGCGGCGATTGGCGTGGCGGCCTTTTTGATGTTCATTTATTCCATCGGCTCGTTGAACTGGAGCCTGGGGCGCAAAACAATGCTGCTGGTCGTCTTCTCGGTCATTGGCTTTTATATCCCCGAGTTGCTGATTCGCAGCCGCATAAATCGCCGTCAGGATACCATTCGTAAGGCCATGCCGGATGCGCTCGACCTGCTGACCATTTGCGTGGAGGCCGGCCTGGGCTTTGATGGGGCGCTGGCCAAGGTGACGGAGAAGTGGGATAACGAACTGTCGCTCGAGTTCGGCCGCGTGCTGCGCGAGATTCAGTTTGGCAAGCTGCGCAGGGAGGCCTTGCGCGATATGGCCGATCGCATCGGCATCCCGGAGATGACCAGTTTTGTGGCTGCAGTCATTCAGAGCGAACAGTTGGGTGTCAGCATGGCGAAGGTGTTGCGCATTCAGGCCGATCAGATGCGCATCCGCCGCCGCCAGATCGCCGAGGAGAAGGCCCAGCAGGCGCCCATCAAAATGCTCTTCCCAATGGGATTGCTGATCTTCCCGGCGCTGATGGTGATCCTGCTGGGGCCGGCCGCGGTCCAGTTGATGCGTTCTGCCCTGGGTGGGTTGTTCTTCTAGCGTTTGACGTGAAATATGTGGCGTTACCGTCTGTACCGCCTGCTATGGGTGGCGTTGGACGGTCTGTTTCCCCCAGATTGTGGCGGATGTGGAAAAACGGGCGTGCGCTGGTGCGCGGAGTGCCGCCGGCAGGTCCGGCGGCCGGAAGAACCGCTCTGTCCCCGGTGTGGGCAGAGCAAAGTCTCCTCGCACGCCCCGTGTTCGTTTTGTGCGCATACCTCGCCTGTCGCGGCGGCAGTGCGCTCCTGGGCGCTTTTCGAAGGCCCTGTGCGGCAGGCGTTGCACCGCATCAAGTATCGGCGCGATCTTGCTCTGGCCGATGCCTTGATGGCCGATGTGCTGCCCTATTTTCGCTCGCTGGGTTGGCGTGAGGTGGACGCGTTGATCCCCGTGCCTTTGAGTTCTCAGCGTTTGCAGCAACGCGGCTATAATCAGGCAGCGTTGCTGGCGCGCCCCCTGGCGTTGGGAGCGGGGGTGCCTCTCTGGCCGCGGGCGCTGCAACGTGTGCGCGAGACGCGCTCGCAGGTGGGACTGAATCGCACAGAGCGGCGGAAGAACGTGGATGGCGCTTTTCGGGCTGCTCCCCAGGTTCGTGGACGGGTTGTCGTGGTGGTAGATGATGTGGCCACCAGTGGCGCAACGCTAGATGCCTGTGCCCGCGCTTTGCTGGCGGCCGGCGCTCGTCGGGTGTACGGCTTTACTGTGGCGCGGGCGCCTTTGGACGCCGACGCGCCCAGAAGTGGACAGAGATGGTAAAATTTCGCCGTTTGCCAATTCGTATTGACTGAATGGAGGCACAAATGACCCTCGATGTGAATATCTATACCCGTGATCTGAAGTTGACCGATCGCATTCAGGAGTACGTCGAAAAGAAGGTCGCCAAGCTCGATCGCTATCTGAACAATATTCAGGAAGCGCGCGTTGATCTTGCATATGTCAAGTCTGCCCGCGATGCCAGCGACCGCTATGTGGCCCAGATTACCATTCGCGGTAAGGGGTATATCTTGCGGGCCGAGGAGCGCGCCGATGACATTTTCACCGCCCTGGACATGGCCGTGCCCAAGATTCAGCGCCGCATTCGCCGCTTCAAGGGGAAGCGTTTTCAGTCCCGCCAGGAAGTGGTGGAGGATGAGTTTCTGGAAGAACTGCCGGAAGAAGAACTGGCCGAAGAGGACACCTATGAGATCGTGCGGCGCAAGCATTTCATCCTGACGCCGATGGACGCGCGCGAAGCGATTGAGCAGATGGAGTTGCTGGGGCACGAGAATTTCTTCATCTTCCTCAATGCCGAGAGCGGCCAGATCAATGTCTTATACCGCCGCCGCGACGGACGCTATGGTGTGATCGAACCCGAGATTGCCTGATATCTTTCCCCCCTGGTGAGTGAGGCCGGTTGTGTTATTCAACCGGCCTTTTTTGTTCCCCGCCGGCCGAGGCGTTCTCCGCGGGTTTACAGGTGGCATGCAGATAGTACATTTCGCCTCGGGGAGGGATGAGTTCCACCAGCTCCAGGATTTCAAAACTTTCTCCCCCCATGGTCAAAATGTCGCCGATGTGTGGTTCTTTTTCCGTATTGATCAATCCGCCGGGATGCTCACCGTTAATCACCACAAAACTGATTTTGTACGTAGCCATAGCACCTCTAATAGTTGGTCAGCAGATTGTAGTGTCTCAGTTTGACGGACAGATCAATGGCCAGGTTGCGCATTACGATGTAGCCGATGTGGTTGTTTTCCTCGCACAGTTGTAAAAACTTCTGGTTGTTGATCACCTGAACGGTGGTTGGGGTCTCATTGGCCTGTACGGTGGCGGCGCGCACGCCCTGGTCGAGCAGCGCCAGTTCGCCCACAACCTGTCCTTTGCCCAGGTGGATGATCGGCCGTGAACCTGTCGGCGTGGGCAATTGAATGGAAACCGAGCCTTCCGTCAGCAGGTAGAATTCATCTCCTACATCCCCCGCGTTGACCAGCACTTCCCCTTGCTTCAGGGTGCGCGTCTCACACAGGCGGGCGACCTGTTCCAGTTCGTCCTGTGCCAAGCCGTGAAAGATTTCGATTTGCCCCAGGGTTTTTGCAAGATTCATTTTGGTCTCCCTGCAATACGGATTAACCGGCCCGCCCGCCCGGCTGGTTGTGGGCAGCGCTCGAATTTATTGTAGCGTGTTTGTGAGGTAAATGCAACTGCCCTCCACCTCCTTTGTTGACATTCCAACCGCCTTGCGGTACGCTTTGGGGCGTTGCGCAACGAGACTATATCTGTGATGCGCGTCATGTAGAAATCCAGTGGAGGTGGATAAAGTGTCGCAAGACATTGTGCTGGCATTGGGAGGGGGCGGTTCCAAGGGAAATGCCCATATCGGCGTGTTGAAGGTGCTCGAACGCGAAGGCTTTCGTGTTCGCGCCGTGGCAGGCACCAGCGCCGGCGGCATGGCGGCCGCAGTGTACGCTGCCGGTTACAGCGCGTTGGAGATTGAAGAGCACATGGCGGCGGTGGATCAGAATCGCCTGCTGGGTTCGCGCCCCAAGGGGCCGGCCTTGCTGGGAGTCCAGGGGGTCGCAGAAGCGTTGCTGCCTTTGCTTGGCGAGCGCACGTTCGATCAGTTGCGCCTCCCCTGCGCGCTGACGGCAGTGGACCTGGATACCGGGCGCGAGGTGATCCTGCGTCAGGGGCGTGTGCTGGACGCGGTCATGGCGACGATAGCCATCCCCGGTATTTTCCCGCCGAAGAAATGGGGAGATCTCATGCTGATCGATGGCGGCGTGGTGGACCCAGTGCCCGTCGCGGTGGCCCGCGAGATCTCTCCCCAGCCCGAACTGCCGGTTGTGGCGGTTGTGCTTTCGCCCGCTCCCCAACGCCGTCACAACCTGCCCGTGCCGGGTTTTGCCAACAACCTGCCCGTTCTGCGGCAGATCGCCCGCTTGCGGGTGGCGCAGGCGTTTGACATTTTTCTGCGCTCGGTGGATATCAGCATTATCGGAATCACCGAGGCGCGCCTGCAACTCGATAAGCCTGACGTTGTCATTCGCCCGCCGGTTGGTCATATTGGCTACCTGGAGAAGGTAGATGTGCGCGAGGTCATCCGGTTGGGCGAGCAGGCCGCCGAAGAAGCGTTGCCGGAGATCCACCGCGCCCTGAGCTGGCCGCAGACTTTGCGGCGAAGATGGCGGAGGGGCGCATGAGCCGCGATTTGCGTCGTTACGCCGCGCAGACGCAGCGCGGCGCGCTGATTGGCTTTGTCTTGCTGTTGGTTCTGGTGGGGGATGGTCTGATTTACCTGTTGTACGGCCGTGGCCCGGCGCTGATGGGGTTGGTGTGTGTCCTGGCCGGCTTGCTGCCCTTGCTGCTGATCGCGGTGGGGCTGTACGCCATGGAATGGGTGGTGAAGAAAAACCGTGATGGCTGAAATTCAGGAAGTCGAACAACAGGGTTGGGTGCTGCGCCTGCGTTATCCACCCCGCCCGCGACCGGACGCGCCGTTGGTGGTGATGCTGCATGGCTGGACGGGGGATGAACGCTCGATGTGGGTGTTTGCCCCGCGCCTGCCGCAGGATGCAGTGCTGGTCGCACCACGCGGGCCGTATCCCGCTGCGCAGGGGGGCTATTCCTGGCACCCCATGCGCCCTCGCGAGACGCGCTGGCCAGGTATGGATGACTTCATCCCGGCGGCGCGTGAACTGCTCGCCCTGCTTGATGGCTGGGTTGACTTGCAGGCAGATCGCCGCAGCTTCCACCTGGCAGGATTCAGCCAGGGCGCTGCGATGGCCGCCGCCCT
>RFKO01000230.1 GCA_003694235.1 Anaerolineae bacterium | reverse complement strand
CGCCAGGTGGCGTTGGTATAACGTCACGCCCACGGCTATGGCCAGATTGAGGGAGTCAATCGCCCCACTCTGTGGGATGCGGACCGTCTGTCCATAGGCGCGAAACTGTGGAGGCAGGCCGGCGCCCTCCGGCCCAAAGACCAGCGTGACCGGGGAGGGCCAGTCTGCGTCGGGGAGAGAGGTTTCTCCATCGGTCATCAAAAGAGTCAAAGGGCGGTCGAAGCGGGAGCGGTAGGCTTCGAAAGTGTCGAACTGCGCCAGCCGCAGCTGAAACAGCGCCCCCATAGAAGCGCGCACGGTCTCGGGATGGAAGGGGTCGGCCGCCGGACGGATGATGGCGAGGTCGCGCAGCCCAAAGCCCAGCATGGTGCGCATGATCGTCCCCAGGTTGCCGCGCCCGGCAGGCTGGTAAAGCAGCAGGTGGTCGGCCTGTTCATCCAGCCGCGATTCTTCTTTGGCGAAGACCGCCAGGGCGAAATCGTTGTCCCGCGCCCCCAGGCGGGAGAAGGCTTTTTCCTGCACGCTGCAGGGGATCTCCCCCTGATGGCAGAGGCGTCGAATTTTCTCCACCCCCTGATTGCGCTCCCCTTTGGGGTGGATGACCACCTGTAAGGCGAGTTCGGGACGGTGCGTCAGCAGCTCCAGCGTGGGAAACACGCCGAAAGTGTAACTGTGGGGGGCGTCTTTTTTGTAGCGCCGCAGACGGGTTTCAGGCATGGGAGTCGGGGTACAACCGCTCGGCCAGCTGCCTGAGCTGAGAGAAGCTGATCGGTTTGATCAGCACCAGGTCGCTGCTCTCGTACAGGGTGGCGGCCATTTGCGGGTTAGCGGTGGCAACGATGACCTGCGTTTGTGCCAGTTGCTCGTCGGCGCGGATGGCATCCAGGATTTGTTCGCCGTTCAGGCCGGGAAGTTGTAAATCCAGCACCACCAGCCAGGGCTTGTGGGCGCGGATTTGCTCCAGGCCTTGCCCGCCGTCGGCGCATATGATGGCCTGGTAGCGAGCCTGCTGCAAAGCCTGGGAAAAGATTTCGGCCTGGAAGGGGTCGTCTTCGACGATGATGGCAAGCGGATCGGGCATGGGGGTCACCTCGCGGGATTCAGAGGAAGATAGACGGTGAAACGGCTGCCTGCGCCAGGCGCACTGCGGACTTCAACGCGGCCGCCCAGTTTTTCCACGATGTCGTGAATAATGGCCAATCCCAGGCCGGCTCCCTGGCCAACGGCCTCGCCGCGGAAGAACGGCTCGAAGATCGCTTCTTGAGATTCTGGGGCGATGCCGATGCCGGTGTCGGCCACCTGTATCTGCCATTCGCCGTTGCCTGCGCTGCCGATCCAAACCTGGATTTCACCCTGCGGCGTGAATTTGATCGCGTTGCTGATCAGGTTGGAGAGGATGCGGCGGATCCAGTAAGCGTCTCCCAGTATGGTTTCCGGCAGTTCGGCGGCGATTGCGCTGCTGTAGCGCAGGCCTTTTTGTTCGGCCTGCACGCGCACCGTGGCATCCACCTCGGTCAACAAGCGCGCCAGGTTGAGGGGCTGGCGTTTGATCTCTACTTCGCCGGCGGCCAGGCGGGCCTGTTCAAGCAGGTTTTGGATGAAATCCATCAACTGATTGGCGCTTTGCAGCGTCGCTGTCAGTTTCTCATGTTGAGCCTCGGTGAGCGGGCCGTACACCTGTTCGCGCAGCATATCCACATAGCCGATGATCGCGCCCAGGGGGGTGCGCATATCGTGGCTGACGTTGGCGAGAATCTGGCTTTTCAGGCGGTTGGCGGCCTGCGCCTGGTCGCGCGCCTGCGCCAGTTCTTTGTTTTGTTTTTCCAGAGTCTGAATGTCTCGGGTGTGGATGTTGGCTGCTCCGATGAGCAGAATGGCGGCGCTCAGGTTGAGAGCCAGGGCGGGCCAAATGTGGGAGTAAGCGATCTGGGAGTGCAGCGCGGGCGTCAGCGCCAGCAGAGTCAGGTCGAGGGCGGAAAGCACTATCAGACCGGCGGGGCGGAGCAACAGGCTGCCGACGATCAGGGTGGGTACCATCCAGATGAGGATATCGCTTGCACGCGCGGGCGCGAATCCGCTCAGCGTGAAGGTGCTGGCTGTGGGGATGGCGGAGAGCGTGAGTAGCGTCAGCCAGACGCCGTATTGGTAGAAGGGGCTGCGACTGAGGGCGAAGGCGATCGCCAGTAGGAGGGTGGCCGGGCCGAAGACCAGCAAAATCTCCGGGTTGCGGAATGAACGCAACAACTCGACGAACAGCAAGGGAATGACGACTGCCAGGATGGAGGCCAGGATGCGGGCGCGGCGGCGGCTCTCTTCGGTCAGCAGGGAGGGGTGCGGGGCGACGAAGCGTTCGATGGTCAGCGGCGGCAGTGCCAGCAGTTGCTTGCGGAACAGCGCCCAGGTGATCGCCGTGCCGGTGATGGCGAAGGTGAAGGGAGTGAAGTTCAGGCCGGGGACAGGCTGTAAGAAGACAAACATGGCCTGGGCTACCCACCCCACCAGGATGCTGCCCAGCAACAAGGCGCTTTGCTGACGATAGATGCCCTGCGTGCGCAGGAAGACAATCAGCAGGATGAGCACGCTGGCTCCCAGCGCCAGGTAGGTGTAGACCAGGTGTACCCAGAAGAGAACACCGTACTCGCGGGACATGGTGACGAATACTTCGCCCTGCACCAGCGACCAGGCGCGCCAGTACAGGCGATGATAGTCATTCGTCCAAAACAGCAGCAGAATAATCACTGGCTCGGCAGCCAGTAAGGCGATGAGACGTTTGGGAGGGCGCTCCAGCCAGCCGGCGAATTGCAGTGCAAACCACAACAACAAGGTGGGAGTGGTGGCGACACCCAGGTATTGCACCTTGGCCCAGAAGAGTTTGCCTCCCAGGGTGGCGCTGTTCAGTTCCAGCGCGTAGCCGCCGGCCCAGAGCGCCGTGGCGAGCATGAGGGCGCTCAGCGGCACCGCCGCCGAGGCTTTGCGTCGCTGCCACACAAGCCAGGCGGTGATGGCGGAGATCACTGCCGCGAGCAGCAAGAAGAGAATGGAAAGTGTGTGTTGCCAGTAGCTCATCGTTCCCTCGCTGTGTGGCTTGCACAGGCCCGCACGTCAGGCGCCGAACTCTCCCAGGATGCCTTCCACGAAGGCCTGGCGATCGAAGGGTTGCAGGTCCTCGGCGGCCTCGCCCAGCCCGGCGAACAGAATGGG
>RFKO01000229.1 GCA_003694235.1 Anaerolineae bacterium | reverse complement strand
TGGATCCCCCTGCTGCTGGGGTTGCTGGCCTTGCTTTGGGGGCGGGGGACGATCAAGAACACGCCGGGGCAGATTTTCGAGCGCGAATCGGCATATAATTACATCCAGGTGCTTGAGGTGGATGGTTTTCGTTACCTCCGTTTGAACGAGGGGCAAGGGGTTCATTCGGTGTATCATCCCTGGCAGCTCCAGTACAACGGGCCGTGGATGCAGGTGCTGGCCGCGCCGTTTTTCAACCCGGCCCCCTACGCGCCGGAGCAGGTGCGCAGCATGGCGATTGTGGGGCTGGCCGCCGGCACGACGGCGCGGCAGGCGACCGCGGTGTTCGGCGATATCCCGATAGACGGCTTTGAGATTGATCCCGCCATCATCCAGGTCGGCGAGCAATTCTTCGGTATGAATTTGCCTAACCTGCGCCCCATCCCTCAGGACGGGCGTTGGGGGTTGGAGCACAGTCCCCGGCGTTATTCGATCATCAGTGTGGACGCCTACCGTCCTCCCTACATCCCCTGGCATCTGACCACGCGCCAGTTTTTCCAGAGCGTGTACGAGCATCTGGAAGCGGATGGTGTGCTGGTGATCAACGTGGGGCGCGCCCCCAACGATCGCCGCCTGATCGAAGGGCTGGCGGCCACCATCGGGACGGTTTTCCCCAGCCTGTATGTGATGGATGTCCCCGATACCTTCAATTCCATCCTGTACGCCACGCGCCAGCCCACTCAGGTGGAGAACTTTTACGCCAACTACCAGGCGCTGCAGATGCGCGCCGATGTTCACCCTTTGCTGCTGGCAGCGGTCACCCGCGCGGTGGCTTCTCTACATGCCAACCCCTGCGCCGGTGATCACCCTGCTGCCGGTTGCGTGGTCTTCACCGACGATCGCGCCCCGATCGAGTGGATCACCAATGACATGGTGCTGCGGTACGTGCTCGCAGGCGGTGTGGAAGATTTACAATAAGCGTGTCGTCCGTCAATAGGAGTGTGTGATGAAAACAATCTCGCAAGCGGCTGCATGGCTTGTCACGCTGCTGGTGCCGGTCATCCTGGTGCTGGGCACGGTGCGTTTGTTGCTCACACCGCTGTTCATTCAGATAGAGTATCGCCTGCCGAACTTCCCGCCGGATACGTATGGGTTCACTCAGGCCGAGCGTCTCAAATGGGCGGATGTGGCGCGCCGTTATCTGCTCAATGACGCCGGGATCGATTTCCTGGGTGATTTGCAATTCGAAGATGGAACGCCTTTGTATAACGAACGCGAATTGCGTCATATGCTGGATGTCAAGATTGTGGTGCGGCGCGCCATGGCCGTTTTGTACTTCGCGCTGCTGTTGTGCGCCTCGATCGGTTTCTGGTTCTCTCGCTCCGGCAGGTGGTGGGATTTTCGGATTGCCCTGGCGCGCGGCGGCTGGCTGACGGTGGGTTTGCTGGCCGCTCTGTTGCTCGGCATCGCGCTCAGCTTCAATGTGCTGTTTGTGGCCTTTCACCGCATCTTTTTCGAGGGGGATACCTGGATTTTTCGCTATTCTGACACCTTGATCCGGTTGTTCCCGGTACGTTTCTGGCAGGACGCTTTCCTGACAACGGCAGGAATACCTTTGCTGGCAGGATGGCTGCTTGCCAGGCAGGCTGGATGGAAAAATCGTTCATCTGTCTCTGCGTGATTTTTCACACAATGTGATAAAATCCTGCCTTTGTGGCGTCGGGTGCACGCAAATGCCGTAGGTTGAGGACCCTCCCGCAGGTTCGACGAAGCGAATTTTCGCCGCAGATGTGCAGTACAGGCAGCCATATCACCCCCCGGCGTGCCATCAACAACCTGCGGGAGGGTGCCTTCGACATATTTTGCATGCACCGGTGGCATCCGGCCTGGATGTGCGAAGATTTGGTGAGGTGTACTATGGAGATTGGCAAGATCAAGCGATGGATTATTGGGGAACCGTTCCCCACCAGCGCCGATATTCACGAGCGTCTGGATAACATTCGCGGGCTGGCGATTTTCGCCTCCGACCCGATCAGCAGTAACGCGTATGCCACCGAGGCCATCATGAGTGTGCTGATCGTGCTGGGCAGCGGAGCGCTCTCGCTCACCCTGCCGCTGGCATTGGGCGTGGCCGGCCTGGTGACCATTGTGGTCTTCAGCTATATTCAGATCATTCTGCATTATCCCAAAGGGGGCGGCGGCTATCGCGTGACGCGCGACAACCTGGGCACCGCTCCCGCATTGCTGGTGGCCGCGGCCCTGTTGACCGATTACATCCTCACGGTGTCTGTCTCGGTCTCGGCGGGTGTGCGGGCGATTACCTCGGCCTTTCCTCAGTGGCATGATCACCGCGTGGCGCTGGCGTTGAGTGCGATCTTCCTGATCACGCTGATCAACCTGCGCGGCGTGCGCGAGAGCGGCACGATCTTTGCCCTCCCCACCTATGCTTTCGTTGGGGGCGTGATGGTTGTGATCGTGGTTGGTCTGGTGCGGTACTTTGGCCTGTTCGGTGCGCCCCCGCTGGAGATCACGCCGCATATCGTGCCGCCGCAGCGCGATTTGAGCGGCTTTTTATACGTCTGGTTGTTGTTGCGCGCCTTCGCCGCCGGCTGCACCGCGCTGACCGGCATCGAAGCGATCAGCGACGGCGTGGCTTCCTTCAAGCCGCCCGAGGCCGTCAACGCCGCCAAGACCATGTTCGCCATGGGTGTGATGGCGATGTCTCTGTTCGCCGGCATTTCTTTTCTCTCCACGCACATGAGCCTGATTCCGGAAGAGACCAACAGCATTCTCTCGCAGATGACCGAGGCGGTGGCCGGTCGCGGATTTTTGTATTACTGGGTGCAGGCGTTCACCATGCTGATCCTGGTGTTGGCGGCCAACACCGGTTTTCAGGATTTCCCCCGCCTGAGTTCATTCCTGGCGCAGGATGGCTTCATGCCCCGCTGGATGGCGAACCGCGGCGACCGGCTGGTGTTCAGCAGCGGCATCCTGACGCTGGCGTTTTTGTCCTCGCTGGTGGTGATTGTTTTCCACGCCGACGAGTTCGCCATGCTGCCCCTGTACGCTCTGGGCGTGATGGTGAGTTTCACCTTCTCCCAGGTCAGCATGGTGCGGCTGATGGGGCGAATCGGCAAACTGAAGCCGGGGGAGAAGTTGAAAACGCGCTTTACCGAAGTGGTGTATGAACGCGGTTGGCGCTGGAAGCAAGTCTTGAGCGCTTTTGGTTCGCTGGTCACCTTTGTCGTGCTGGTGGTGCTGGTGGCGACCAAGTTCCTGGATGGGGCCTGGATCGTGGTGCTGGCGATTCCGTTGTTGGTGCGCATGTTCTATGCCATCAACAGCCATTACAAAGATGTGGCCAGCAACCTGCGCACCCGCGATCTGGTCGGCTCCCGGCTGGTACAGGTCGCCGATGTGGCCATCGTGCCGATTGGTGATGTGCACAAAGGGACGTTGCGCGCTTTGCAGTATGCCAGGCGCCTGGCCAGCGAGGTGCGGGCGGTGTGTGTGGTGACTTCTGAGGAGCAAAAAGAGCGCCTGCTCAAGCGTTGGAATCGCTTCCCTGAGCTGACCGGTGATGTGCAACTGTTGTGCATCGATTACGATTTCCGCGATGTGCTTGAACCGGTGATCGAATATATCGAAAAGGTCAAAGAAGAGGAATTCCCGGATGAGATGTTGACGGTTGTGTTGCCGGAGTTCATCGCCCCCTCGCTGGCGACCCAGTTATTGCACAACCAGAGCGCCAATATCCTGCGCCTGCGTTTGCGCGGTTATCCGAATATTATTGTGGTTGATATTCCTTTCCATATCTACTCGCGTATGGATATGGAAGAGCGAGAGCAGGCGGAACAGTCGTCTGACGAAGTTCCCTCACAGCCATCTGGCGGCGACTCGTCCGCTGATACCCAGGCATCAGACGCTCAGGGCAGCCCGTAGGCTGCCCTGAG
>RFKO01000228.1 GCA_003694235.1 Anaerolineae bacterium | reverse complement strand
TGCTTGACCCACCCCAAGTCATCCCCAAAACAAGCGAAGACCTGTCGTTTCTCGACGAGGTCATCGCCCGCACACCGGGCGACTCCCGCCTGGAGATGTGCATTCAGTGCGGCACGTGCGGCGGATCCTGCCCCTCCGCTATGGACATGGATCACACCCCACGTGCCATTTTTGCTATGGTGCGCGCCGGGATGCGCGAGGCTGTCTTGCGCAGCAACACGCCCTGGATTTGCGTCTCGTGCTACTACTGCTTCGTGCGTTGCCCCCAGGACGTGCACATCACCGACATCATGTACACCCTCAAGAGCATGGCCATCGAAGCCCATCTCTATCAGGATGCCACGGCGCCCGACTTCTCCAAGACCTTTGTGGACATGGTGGAGGATTACGGGCGCAGTTTCGAGTTCGGGCTGGCCACGCGTCACTACCTGCGGCACTTCCCGCTGCGCCTGCCGGGCATGGCCCCGATGGGTCTGGGAATGCTGAGTAAGCAGCGCATGAACATCACCCCCAGGCGCATCAAGGGCGTCAAACAATTGAAAGCCATCCTCAAGCGCGCCAGAGAACTGGAGGCCCAGCCATGAGCGAATACCTCCTTTACCCCGGCTGCTCCATGGAGAGCAGCGCCAAAGCCTACCACGAATCGCTGACGGCCATTGCCGGGCCACTCGGTCTGGAATTCAAAGAGATCGAAGACTGGAACTGCTGCGGCGCCACCGAGTACCTGAGCCTCAGCCAGACTCCGGCCTACGCGCTCATCAGCCGCAACCTGGCCCTGGCCACGCAACAGGCCAACGGCAGCCGGACGGTGGTCGCCCCGTGCTCGGCCTGCTATCTGAACCTGTGCAAGGCCGACCACTACATGGCCGAAGACCCCGATCTGGCCACGCGCGTCAACGAAGCCCTGAGCGCGGGCGGTCTCCACTACGCCCCCGGTTCGCTGGAGATTCGTCACCTGCTGGATGTACTGGTCTACGACATCGGCCTGGAGACGATCAAAAGCAAAGTCACCCGCCCGCTGACCGGCCTGCGCGTCGCCCCCTATCTGGGATGCATGATCGTCCGCCCCGACTACAATCAGCGCTTCTCCGATCCCGAATACCCCGTCGAACTCGACCTGCTGCTCAAGGCGCTGGGCGCCGAGGTGATTGACTTCCCCCTCAAGACGCACTGCTGCGGCGGTCACATGCCCCAGATCAGCCCGGAGACCGCCTTCGAGTTGATCCGTCGCCTCATCGCCGCCGCCGATCAGTACAAGGCCGACCTGATGGTCACCGTCTGCCCGATGTGCCAGATGAACCTGGATGCCTACCAGAACGAGACCAACCGTCATTTCGGCACCCACTACCACATGCCGGTCGTGTTCTTCACCCAACTGATCGGCCTGGCGCTGGGGCTGGAGGCCAGAGAACTCGGCTTTGGGACGGAATTCATCCGCGCCGATAAAGCGCTGGAACACATCGGGGTCGAACCGCCGCCACCCGAAACACCCGCTCCGCGCAGGCGCAAGAAGAAAGAAGGTCTGCCCATGCCCGCCCCGCTGGTCAAAGGACCACGCGCGGGGGGCGAGGAGGAATAAGCCATGTCCAAAGCACAGACCGCCCCCACCTCCCTTCCCAAAGAGCGCGTTGGCGTCTACGTGTGCCACTGCGGCAGTAATATCGCCGGCACCGTAGATGTGAAGCAAGTCGTCGAATGGAGCAGCGAGCACCTGAAAGACCACGGCGTGGTCATCGCCCGCGACTACAAGTTCATGTGCTCCAGTCTGGGACAGGAACTGATCCAGAAAGATATCAAAGAACTCGGTCTGACGCGAGTCGTCGTCGCCGCCTGCTCGCCTCACCTGCACGAGAAGACCTTCCGCACCGCCTGTGAGCAGGCCGGGCTCAACCCCTACCTGTGCGAACTGGTCTCCATCCGCGAACACGTCTCCTGGGTGCACACGGACAAAGAGGCTGCCACCGAGAAAGCGAAAGCCATCATCTCCGGTGGCGTGGAGCGCGTCCTGTACAACACTCCCCTGGAGCCGCTCAAAGTATCCATCAACCCGAACACGCTGGTCGTCGGTGGCGGCATCGCGGGCATCCAGGCCGCGCTGGAGATCGCCGATGCGGGCTACCACGTCTATCTGGTGGAGCGCGAACCGTCCATCGGCGGCCACATGGCGCAATTCGACAAGACCTTCCCCACCCTGGATTGCGCCGCCTGCATCCTCACCCCCAAGATGGTCTCCGTCGGTTCCCACCCCAACATCACCCTGCTCACTTGGAGCGAGGTGGAGAAAGTGGATGGCTTCGTGGGCAATTTCACCGTCACCGTACGCAAGAAAGCCCGCAAAGTGAACACCGACCTGTGCACCGGCTGCGGCATCTGCCAGGAGAAATGCCCCAAGAAGGTCGTGGATAACGTCTACGAAGCCGGGCTGGGTTATCGGAAGGCCATCTACTCGCCCTTCCCGCAGGCCGTGCCGAAGTACCCCGTCCTGGACGTCGAGAACTGCATCTACTTCGAGAAAGGCACCTGCAAAGCCTGCGAAAAATTCTGCCCCGCCGGCGCGATTGACTTCGAACAGGAAGACGAACTCGTCACCCTCGAAGTCGGCAACGTCATCCTTGCAACCGGCTACGACCTCTTCGATGCCCGCCGCATCCCCAACTACGGCTACGGACGCCTGGCGAACGTCTTCACCAGCATCGAATTCGAGCGCATGTGCAACGCCGCCGGCCCGACGAACGGTCAAATCGTGCTACGCGATGGCAAGACCGTCCCCAAGACGGTGGGCATCATCCACTGCGTCGGCAGCCGTGACCGCAACTACAACGACTACTGCTCGGCCATCTGCTGCATGCAATCCCTGAAATTCGCCCACCTGGTCAAAGAGCGCACGGGGGCGACGGTCTACAACTTCTACATCGACATCCGCACCCCCGGCAAAGGCTACGATGAGTTCTA
>RFKO01000227.1 GCA_003694235.1 Anaerolineae bacterium | reverse complement strand
TTGAAATCTCCGGCACCGCTGTTTGCTAACCGACTTTATCAGGAGAGTGGCGGAAATCCCCTTTTTCTGTTGGAAACACTCCGGACTCTACATGAACAGGGGGTGCTTGTTCGGGATGAGCAAGGGGAATGGTCAACGCCGTGGGATGAGAGCACTGAAGATTACAGTGAATTGCCCCTCTCGCCAGCGGTAGAGCAGATGATTTTGCAACGACTGGAGAAGTTAAGCCCTGCAGCCAGGCAGGTTATCCAGATTGCCGCAGTGTTGGGGGAAATATTTCGCTTCGCGGTTTTGCGGCGTGTCAGCCCTCTGGATCAAAGCACCACGTTGCGTGCTCTGGCGGATTTGACCCGCCACCGCTTGCTGGAAAGGGCGGAGGCGGATTATCGTTTCAGCCATGCCGTTGTACGCACGGTGGCGTATTCCAGTATGGATGCGGAAAGCCGGCGAATTCTCCATCGGAAGGTGGTAGAAGCATTGGAATCTATGCCTGCTTGCCCGGCAGAGGTGCTGGCGCATCATTGCGATCAAGGCGGGCTGAGTGAGAAAGCGGCGTCCTATTTTGCACAGGCCGGTCGAGAGGCGATGGCTCTGTATGCTTTGCCGCAGGCATTGGAGTATTTTTCCCGTGCTGTTGAACTGGATGACGGATTCTCGCCAGAAGAACGCTTTGCTCTTTATGTAGACTATGAGAGCGCGCTGGATATGGTGGGCGCGCAAAAACAGCACGCTGAAATTCTGGAGCGCATGAACCGTCTGGCGAAAGCCTCCGCCAATGCGAATTGGAGGCTGAAGGTTTATTTGTGCAAAGCGCGCTATTATACCGAGGTGGGTGATTTGGATAAAGCTGAGGCCGAGGCTCAGCAGGCCCTGGCCGCCGCGCGCGCGGCCGCCGACCCTGGCAGTGAAGCCAGGGCGTTGATGCTTTATGGCCGGATTGCCAATCTGCGCGCCAGGGCTGCGGATGGGCTTGAGCCTCTGGGCAAGGCTGTGGCACTCTTTCGGGAAATCGGGGATAGAGCTGGCGAAGCCGAAGCGATCAACGAACTGGCGAAC
Source organism: Anaerolineae bacterium (assembly GCA_003694235.1). Classification (GTDB taxonomy): domain Bacteria; phylum Chloroflexota; class Anaerolineae; order Anaerolineales; family UBA11858; genus J130. The sequence goes on along the minus strand of RFKO01000227.1, from coordinate 2,126 downwards.
GCACAACTGGGCATCAAGGCGTATGCCGAGGCGCGAGAGAATTGTGAGGCTGCGCTGTCCTTGTGCGAAGCGTTGGATGACCGTCCTGGTCAGGCTAATGCGCTGGGTTTGCTGGGGATCATTGTCATGGAGCAAGGGGACATCGAGGCAGCGGAAGCCTATTACCGCCGGGAGTTGGAGATCGCCCGCTCGATCGGCTATCGCTATAGCGAGGCGCGCAGCCTGGCTAATATGGGGAACCTGGATTTATGCCGTGCGCGCATATCCCAGGCATATAGCCGATACAGGCAGGCTTTAGACGCTTTTGCAGCGTGTGAGAACAGGCGTGGTGTGGCATTGCTGTCAGCCAATCTCGGGAATTTGATGATTAACAGCTTCGGCGATTTGGATCAGGGGGAGGAGTTTCTTCAGCAAGCGTTGTCTTATTATCGTCAGGTGGATGACCGGATCGGCGTGGGACATTGTTTATCGCTCTTGGGTCAGCTGGCGTACTTTCGCGGTCAGATGGATGCAGCGCGTTCATACCTGGAAGATGGGATCGATTGCCTGGTGAATGCGGGAGAGGTTTGGATCGCCGTGCAGGGATACACAATGCTGGTGCCGGTTTTGTTGGAAACAGGCGATGAGAAAACCGCATTGGAGTGCATCGAGAAGGCGGAAACACTGTGCCGCGAACACGGCATGGATGACATGTTGACCGGCGTGTTATCCTGTAAGGGATACGTCTGGTTGCGGTTGGGTGATTGCGCCAGGGCGTACCACCTCTCGTCGCAGGCAATGCAGCGCATTGGCGATGATGTGCTCGATGCTCAGATTCACTATTACTATCACTATCACATCGCGAGGGCATGTGGACGATGGGGGGAGGCGCGAGAGGCGCTGCAAAAGGCTGTGCGATTGGTGGAAAGTATTCTGGAAGGACTGGACCCTGAGCAACGCGAGATAGCGAAGGCAAACGTATGGGATTTTAGAGAGATTCTGTCGGCCTGGGAAAGCATGCAACCGCGTCGGCAGAAAGTACGCCTCCCACGTGCCGATGCGCCGCGCGGTCGCCCGCTGCGAGATGACGAGTATGTGGAGATCACCTGGACGCTTTGGACGCCGGAGGACGCGAGCATTACGCAGAAGACTGAGCGCCGACGGGCGCGCCTGTTGCGGCTGGTACAGGAGGCGGCGGCGCAGGGGGCGGCTCCCACACAGCAGCATCTGGCCGAAGCGTTGGGTGTGGGTGTGCGCACCATTGCTCGGGATATGGCAGCCTTGCGAGCGGAGGGAAATGCGATTCCCGTGAGGCATTGAACATCGATATCTTGCCGGCTGTATTGAAACAACTTACTCGTTCATTCGGGCCATTACTTCCTTGCTATGGAAGAAGCCGATGAGCGCGTCGGCAGCCGCGTACATGGCGAAGGCAGAGAGCCAGAGTACACCGCCGGAGGCAAGCAACCCTCGCGGGCTGTGGGGCATGGTGCGGACCGTGCCGCTCAGCACGCTGCCGAGCGAGCGGGCCCCGAAGCCCAGGAAGTCAATTCCCGCGACCAGCCAGAGTGCGGCGAACGACGCGCAGAGGAAGAGCGCCCCCAGGCCAATCAGACCCAGGGGCCACCGCCTGCGCTGCGCAGGCGCGGCCATCCATAGCGTTTGAGCGGCCCGGATAACGCGGGGCAGCAGTACGATGGATGCTGTTACCAGAATCGGGGCCAGGCCAGGTTCTCTCTGTGTCATGATGATCATCGCGGCAGGTACAGTCGGGATAAAAAGCAGCACATCGGCCGGTAGCAGCAAAAGATCGGCGAGTGATTCGGCCCAAAGCGCCCGGCGGGAGGCGAGGGAGCCGATCAATCCACCGAGCAGGCCGCCGGGGAGTGCTGTGAGCGCCGCCGCGCCGATGACGATGATCAGCGAGGCCAGCTCGCCACGCAGCACCTGCGCCCGCAGGTCCCGTCCCAGGGCGTCCGCGCCCCAGGGATGGTCAGCGGAGGGGGGAGCATTGACCGCGGCCGGATCAACCTCTTGTGCCTGCTCTGGAGTGACCGTCAGGCCCAGCGCGGCGAATCCCAATGGTATCAGCAGGAGCGCCAGCGCGGCTATCGTCCAGATTTTGCGCGCTCGCTTGCGCCAGGAGG
>RFKO01000027.1 GCA_003694235.1 Anaerolineae bacterium | reverse complement strand
CTATCAGGCCGGAGAAAATATCAACCTGGGGGTATTACGGGGTGGCGAGTTCATGGAGGTGGTCGTACAATTAGAAGCAAGACCTTGAACAGAGGAGCGTATCCATGAGTATCTCACTGTTTGAAAAAAGCGGTCGAGCAGCAGCCCGGCTGCTCGACCGCCTGCAACCTTCCAGTTCGGTGACTCTATTCATTGCAGCCATCATCGTTGGCGTGGGGACAGGCTTTGGAGCCGTATTTTTCATCTGGTTGATCGATAAAGTAGAGCAATTATTATTCGGCACTGTGCCCCAACTCGCTCCGCTGGGACGGCTGTGGCTGCTGTTCATTCCCGCCATCGGCGGTCTGGTCGCCGGCCCAATCATCGCCTTCTTTGCCAGCGAGGCCAAAGGGCACGGTGTCCCCGAAGTGATGCAGGCCATCGCCCTGAGGGGTGGGCGTATCCGCCCGCGGGTGGTGGTGGCCAAAGTGCTGGCATCCGCCAGCTGCATCGGTTCCGGCGGATCGGCCGGACGCGAGGGGCCAATCGTTCAGGTAGGCGCTGCGTTGGGCTCTACACTGGCGCAATTACTCCGCTTTTCCGAGGAGCGCATTCGTAACCTGGTCGCCTGTGGTGCCGCGGCCGGTATCGCGGCAACCTTCAACGCGCCGATCGCCGGTGTTGCCTTCGCGCTGGAAATCATCCTTGGAGAACTGGCCATCGAGGGATTGAGCAGCGTGGTGCTCTCGGCCGTTATGGCCAGCACCGTAGCGCGTGCCATTCTGGGGGACCGCCCCGCTTTCACTATTCCGCTCTACACCGTCAAAAGCCACTGGGAAATCCTGCTGTACCTGCTGCTGGGCGTTTTGGGTGCTGTAATCGGTGTGCTGTTCATCAAGACGCTCTATTGGGCTGAGGATGTGTTCGATGAATGGGAATTCCCTGCCGCGCTCAAACCGGCGGTTGGCGGTGTGCTACTGGGCGCGCTGGCTTTGCTCTATCCCCTCGCCCTTAGCAAGGTTATCTCTCCCGAAGAGGCCGGTCTGGGCCTCCCCCTGATTTCCAACATTCCTCACGTCATGGGAGCCGGCTTCCACACCATCGAGGCCTCGCTGCTGGGAAAGGCTGCGGTGCTTTTGATGCTGGTTCTGATTTTCCTCAAAATGCTTGCCACCGCGCTCACGCTGGGCTCAGGGAACTCAGGCGGGGTGTTCGCCCCAGGGTTGTTCATGGGCGCCATGACCGGTGGCGTGTTCGGCTGGGTAGCGCAACAACTGCTGCCGAACGTGGCTGCCGGGCCCGGCCCATACGCCACTGTCGGCATGGCAGCCGTGTTCTCCGCCGCGGCGCGCGCCCCGCTGACCGCCATTCTGATCGTCTTTGAGATGACCGACGACTACCGCATCTTGCTGCCGCTCATGGCAGCGGTCGGCATCGGCACGGTTGTGGCACAGAAAATCCATCCCGAGTCGATCTACACCTTGAAACTGGTCAAGAAGGGCATCCACCTGTTCCGTGGCCGCGATATGGACGTGATGTCTGCTGTGCGTGTGGCGGAAGCGATGGACCCCAATCCGATCACTGTCGCTCCCACCATCTCCGTGCGTGATCTGGAAGCCCTTTTCTTGCAGACCAACAGCCACGGCTTCCCGGTCGTCAACGAAGCGGGCGAGTTATGCGGCATTGTCTCGCTGGAAGATTTCCGCCGTGTGAGCGGAGAAGATGGGGTGCCGGAGCATCTCACGGTGGACGATATCGCCACGCACGACGTGATCACCGTCTTCCCGGATGAACCGCTACGCGTGGCGTTGCAACGTATGGCCCCGCGCGACCTGTCGCGCCTGCCGGTCGTCTCCAGAAACAATCCCAAAAAACTGATCGGTGTGTTGCGGCGCCGCAACATCATCCGCGCCTATGAAATCGGGCTGATGCGGCGCGGCTTCGCACTGGGCAACCTGCCCGGATCACCACTTGGCACGGCGAGCGGTAAATTCCTGGTCGGGCATAATTCCCCTCTGATTGGCAAATCGCTGGCCGATCTAAACTTACCCGACACCTTCCTCGTTATCCACATCGAACGCAATGGAAACCCCATCCTGCCACACGGTGACACGGTTTTGCAGGAAAACGACGAACTCACCATACTGGCTTGCGATGGCGATCTGGAGCAACTGGAGAAGCTCTGGCAACAACTCGCCTCGCAGCAGACGGAAACACAATCGCAGACATAGAGGCGCTCACGGATTTCCACCCTCGAGCAGTTTGCGCCAGGCTTGCAACTTCATCCGCAGATCACGCGGATTCACGGATGGGCCAACAGAAAATCGGCACAGTTTGCGGCCTCTGCGGATGAGAGCGCGCAACAAGCAAACTCTAACACAATAGCCGCAGCAGGATTTCCAACACGGGGCAACGGGCAAAGGTCAAACCAGTTGCCCCGTCTTGTCTTTCCCTGGCGGGAATGTATGCCGCTGCCTAGCCTTCCGCTGCCCGTTTGGGCGCGCCGAGGTAGCGGAAGGCAATCAGCCCAATCAGGAAGGGCATCCAAAAGGTAATCGCGCGGTAGGTCAGCGCCAGCACAGCCGCCGTACCCAGAGGGATAAAGAACGAATTCAAAGCCAGCGTAAGGATAGACTCCACCACCCCAACCCCAGATGGCGTAGGGGAAACAATGGTAAAGAGAAAAGCGATACTGAAACCGGCGATCAGCGTGCCAATGGATACAGGGCGACGAGTGGACACAAAGACCAGAAACAACACCAGGATCATTAAAGCTTTCCCGTTGAGCGCCAGCAAAAGCGGCACGATCAATTCACGCGTCCGGCCGCGCAAAGCCTGGACACCTTCCGCCACCTCAGCGGCAAACTGATGCGCTCTCTCCACCGAAAGGTAATCGCCATGTGAGGGGCGAAAAGGACGCACGAGGGCGTTGACCACCCTGGCCATCCATGCCAGCAACCCGCCAAGTTGTTTTTCGGAACGAATCCCCAGAATGAGAATGGCTGCCAGCGCCAGCGCCAGCACCAGCATCACGATGGAGGCGACAATCTCCGCGGGCGTCAGCCGATCGCGTCGGATCAACACGATAAACCCCAGGGTCAGCACCATGAAAAAGGCTACATAGTCCAGCAAGATGAACAGCGTAGAGGCCACCGTCGCTTTACCCGTCGAGTAATCCCGCACCTTAGCTTCAGAGATCAGCACAGCCACTCCCCCCATACCCGCCGAAGGAGCAACGATGTTGACAAAATTAGCCGCCATCACGGCCAGCACAAGACGCCCCAACGATTCTTCCACCCCCAAAAGGCGCAAAATTGCCTTGAACGAGGCGCCCAGATTAAACATCCAGAGAATCTCCACCAGAGCCGCCAGCAACAAAAAACGCCAGTCTCCCTGCTGCAACGTCTGGTAGATATCATTGATCTCCGCGAAGCGAGTGATCACAAACATCACCCCCAGCATGAGAACAACAGCGGTCAAAAATTTTCGCATGCGGGAGATTATAACATCGGCATTCGCCATTCAGAATAAGCAAAAACGGAGGGGAAACCCTCCGTTTCATGATGGTGGAGATGGCGGGAATCGAACCCGCGTCCGAAAGATTAAGCCCGCGGACCTCTACGAGCGTAGTCGCTTGTTTCTCCTCGTTGAGCGCCCCACAAGCGACCCAGGGGTTCGCTCAACCAGCCGCTGGGGCCCGAAAGCCCCTCTTAGGCGCACTTAGCGGCCTCGTGCACCGCACTCTGGCTTTGTGTCGCCCTTCCCGCCTCCGGCCAGAGAGCGGAAGCGAGAGGACGCGGCCCCTTGGGGGCCGATGTGCGCTCATGCACTCCCTGCACTAGGCAGCGAGAGGAAGAGCAGCATAGTCAGTGCGGTTGGCACTTTAGGTTTTGCGCTGATTTTACGAGATCGGCGCCTCTCGGCTCGCAGTCCGGGACCAGCCTCTTCCGTCGAAGCCTGTCATCCCCATGACCAGTGGAATTATACCACATTCCCATGATATACTTCCCTTCCATGAGCAACTATTACCGCTGGGTAGGGTTATGTTAAGCAAACCCAAAGGATCGAACGGCCGCCAACAGGCTATCAACTATGCCGATTTAACCGATGACCAGGCGGTCGAACGGGCAATCCAGGGTGATCGCCTGGCCTTCGGCGAATTATACGACCGCTACGTCGAGCGGATTTACAACTACATTTATTACCGCACCAGCAATCACCTGGACGCCGAAGACCTGACAGAACGGGTCTTCCTGCGGGCTATCCGGCACATCGAAAATTACGAAAACCGCGGACTGCCCTTTGCCGCCTGGCTGTATCGCATTGCACACAATCTGGTGGCAAACTGGTACCGCGACAACAGCCGCCGCAAAGATATTCCTCTGGAACAAACGGCGTACTCGCTACCCTACAGCGGCGACTTGCCGGAAACCGCCGTGCTGAAAAACGAGAGCCGCGAAGAACTCATGAGAATCATCCGCAGGCTGCCACCCGAACGACAACAGCTGTTGATTCTCAAGTTCGTTGATCAACTGACGAACGCGGAGATCGGCCAGATCATGGGTCGCACCGAAGGAGCGATCAAAAGTCTGTATCACCGCACGCTACTGGCGTTGCGGGACGAATTCGAAAAAGAGTGACACAAGGCAAAAGGAAACACCATGTTAAGACTGGTTATGGACACAGCAGGAGACTGCCCTGCCGAATGGCTGGATGAATATCAAATCAACCTGATCCCGATCAACATCCACTTCGGTGAAAAGACGTTTCTCCAGGGCGTTGACCTGGACAATGAGGGGTTCTACCAGCTGGCAGAAAGCAGCGGTACGATTCCCAAAACCAGCCAGCCAACGCCGCAACAATTCATCCAGCTGTATCGCAGCATCGCCGACCCTGGCGACACGATCCTGTCTGTGCATGTTACGGCAAAGCTCTCAGGAACGTACGAATCCGCCGTGCTGGCCGCCCGCGAGCTTCAGGATGAATACAACATCATCCCCTTTGACTCGGCAGCCGGCACCACCATCCAGGGCTTTATGCTCCGCGAAGCGCGCTTGATGGAGCAGCAAGGCGCCACCATTGACGAGATCATCAAACGCCTGGAGCACATTCGCGAGAACATTGTACTCATCCTCGCGCTGGACACACTGGAATATGCTCGTATGAGCGGACGGGTGAAAACGCTCCAGGCCGCCCTGGCCTCCGTGCTCAATGTCAAGCCCATTGCCTTGCTACGCGATGGCATCCTGGATATGGTAGAAAAGGTGCGCACCAGAGGACGCTCCCTGGATTACCTCGTAAATTACGTCAGACAGCAACTGGGTGAGCGCAAAGCGAACGTGGCAGTGATCCATGCCCGCGACCCTCAAGCCGGAGCCAAGTTGGAAGCTGCCGTGCGCCAGGCTTTAAACTGCGAAATGCTGGTGGTAAATGAACTCTCCATTGGCATTGCTGCCAACCTTGGGCCGGGCACCGTCGGCATTGCGGCGTATCCGGTGGAATAGATCGAGGTGAAATCATGAAAAGGCTTTGGCCCCGAAAGCACACGATTGACCTGGCAACGGTTGAGGCGCGCCTGGCGGAAAGCCTGACCCCGGTGCAGCCCCGCCCCGCCTATGTGCAGGATCTGCGCACTCGCCTGATGAACGAATTCAACCGCGAGCACACGGGGATGCAGATAACCTCATCGCTGGGGGAACACACCCCGCGCGGCTGGCTGCTCGCCGGCGGGATAATTGGTAGCGCGGTGATGCTGGTGGTGGGCATCCGCGGGTTGTTTTCCCTGGCTGGCCTGCTTGGCCTGTTGCTCCACCACCGCCAGACTAAACCACCTCTTCCGGCCACGCCGGCAAATTGAACACAAAGGGACGTGCCTTGCACGTCCCTTTGATCTATCCTTTCTCTGATGGATGGCGCGCGTAAGCGCGATCACTCGAGCAGTTACGGGCCCCAATGGGGGTAACCATCGTAGAACGCATCATCGGTCAGTTGAGTCAACCCGCTCCCATCCGCATTGATCACCCATAAATCCCAGTTTCCACTCCGGTTGGACGAGAAAACCACCTGCTGTCCATCGGGCGACCATGTGGGGTAGTTGTCGCTCGCATTACCATCGGTCAGGCGCACGACACTGTTCACATCGCCATCGGCATTGATGATGTAAATGTTGGCAACCGGTCCGCCTGGCGAGTAACTGAAGACAATGCGGCTACCGTCTGGCGACCAGTCCGCGCTGCGCTCCTGCTCCTTCGAGTCGGTAACCTGAACGATATCCGTGCCATCCACGCTCATCGTGTAAATATCGAAACTCCCGTTGCGATTGGAGATAAACAGAATCCGGCTGCCATCCGGCGACCAGCGTGGGTTGAAATCCACCGAGGGCGGATCGTCCAGAATTTCCGTCACTTCGCCGCTGACCAGATCGAGGATATAGATATCCGGCGTGTCTTCCGGCTCATTCTGATGATCGGACTGAAAAACGATCCGTGTGCCATCGGGCGACCAGTCGGCATTATTGCTACGGAAATCCGTGATACGCGTCAACTGGGAGCCGTCCGCCAACACAGAATACAGATTCCACACCTCCGGCACAGCGAACAGCACACTATTTCCGTCCGGCGACCAGCGAGGCAGAATGGCGTTGGCTATCCTGACATCCATAGGTGTGACATCGCCTGTCTCCGGGTCAAAGATGTACAACCCTGCTTTATCTGGCTTCTCTCGATTAGAAGTAAACACAATCCGCGGCGCGCCCGCATAGGGTGTTCGCGAGGGCGTCAGTGTCATTGCAGCCGTGGGTGTTTCTGTGGGGAGAGGCGTGTTCGTGGGAGGCAGGGGGGAGGGAGTGAGCGTAAAGGTGGGCGAGGGGGATGGAGGGGGAGGGATTGT
>RFKO01000226.1 GCA_003694235.1 Anaerolineae bacterium | reverse complement strand
TGCTCCAGAATGGTTTCGACCAACGCCTGATAAAGGGGTTTGGCCGGGGAATCGGTGTGCATGGGGAGTCTCCAGGCGGCCCGACCTGTACCAACAGGTGCCAACATCTGGGGTCATTATAGCACCCGCGCGCCGCGCGCGTCAATGTCTTTTTTGTTCTCCCCTCTTGACAAAGCAGAAAAGGCGCAATCACTCCCTGCGCCCGCGCAGCACCAGGCGGATCGGCGTACCCATGAAGGGGTATTTCTCTCGAATGCGGTTCTCCAGGTAGCGCAGATAGGTGAAGTGCGCCAGTTCGGGGTCGTTCACATGCAGCACAATGGTGGGTGGATCGCTGCTGACCTGGGAGGCATAGTAAATTTTGAGGTGCTTTCCCCCTTTTGAAGGCGCCGGATGACGGTCCACCGCCTCACGAATCAGGCGGTTCAACTGACCGGTGGTGATGCGTACCAGGCGTTCTTGCTGCACCTGCAGAGCGGTGGGTAGCACGCGATGAACGCGCTGACCGGTTTTGGCCGAGATAAACAGCACCGGCACATAATCCATGAAGTTCAGCTCGTGCCGCACGTGGGCGGTGTATTCGTTCATGGTATAGGTGTCTTTGGGAATGGCATCCCATTTGTTGACCACCACCACCACGCTCTTCCATTCATCCAGGATGTAGCCGGCGATATGGGTATCCTGCGCCGTCACGCCCTGGGTGGCGTCGATCAACAACAAGGCCACATCGGCACGCCGGATCGCCTGCATTGAGCGCAGCACGCTGTATTTCTCGACGCCGGGGGAGATTTTGCCGCGTCGCCGGATGCCGGCGGTATCAATCAGGGTGACCGGCACGCCCTCTACCGTCAGGCGAGTATCCACAGCATCGCGCGTGGTGCCGGCAATCGGGCTGACGATGGCGCGCGGCTGCCCGCACAAACGGTTTAGCAACGTGGATTTGCCTACATTCGGTTTTCCTACGATAGCCACTTTGACCGAGTCATCTTCTTCCTGCTCGCCCACCCAGGAGGAGAAAGTCGCTACCACCGCATCGAGCAAATCGCCCGTGCCCTTGCCGTGCAGCGCCGAAATCGGGTAAGGATCTCCCATGCCCAATTCGTAGAACTGCATTGCTTCGGCGCGCTGCATCTCGCTCTCGCACTTGTTGACTACCAGGATCACCGGCGGCCAGCGTTTACCCTCCTCTTCACGCTGCAAGCGGCGCAAAATCTGGGCGACTTCCTCATCCGCCGGTGTGACTCCAGCCTGCACATCGGTCAGGAAGAGAACCACATCCGCTTCCCGGATGGCGATCTCGGCCTGAGTGCGGATTTCTTCGATAAATTCCGCCGACCCTATCGAGAGCGGCATTTTCTGTTTCCCCCCGCTGACCTGGGTGGGATCGATCCCGCCGGTGTCCACCACATCGAAGAGATAGCCGGCCCACTCGGCTTCAGCCATCAGGCGATCGCGGGTGGTGCCGGGGATGTCATCCACCACTGCCAGCCGCGATTGCACCAGGCGGTTGAACAGGGTACTCTTGCCTACATTGGGGCGTCCCACAAGAGCAACGACGGGTTTTCTCATGGCGTCATCATTTCAGGGAGTGGCTGTTGGTGTGGGGGTGCTCACCGGCTGGATGTTGACCTCGATGCTTTCCGGCACAATCGCCTCCACGCGGATGCCTTCTGGCAGCACGATCACCTGCGGGGAGAGTTGGTGTACTCCCGGTTCCAGCTCGCTCAGGTCCACCAGCACGCGCACATCCGTATCTGCCAGGCTATCGAGCACCGGCAACGGACCGAAGAGGATCACATCTACGGCATCGGGAGCCACCTGCGCTTCCATTTCCGGCAGCAAGCCGATCACCTCGACCACGCGGATCACCTTGGCGTTGCCCTCCATGGCGGCGATGCCGACCTGCACCAGCACATTGGGGTCTCCGATGACCGAGACGCCCTCCGGCAGGTTGAGGCTGAGAATGGTCTCGATATCGTCCACTGCTCCGCTCAAATCGAGCGGTTGGGTTTCCACATATCCCGGCAGCTGATTGACGATTTGGGGGTCGGCGGAGAAGACCATCACATTGGGCGGCGAAACCGAGATGCTGGTCTGGCGATACCCTTCGGCCACCTGTCCTGTCGTCACCACTTTGACCACCATATTGCGATAGCCGCCGCGCAGGGTAATCGTCTGCACCACGTTCACTTCGTCCGGTTCAAGGGTGACCTCATCCACCCGGTTGCCGTTGGCGTCCAGCGGGACGAGGCGCACGGAGCGCTCTATGGTTTCGTTCGCCCCCTCGATGTTTAATTCCGCCACCACTTTGTCCACCTTCTCGACCTGCGAGACGCGGCCCGAGACGGTCACTTGCTGCAGACTCCATTCCGGCGGCGCGGCCTGATATCCCAGCGCCGGTTCGCCCGTCACACGGGTTTCAATCGGCAGCATGCGGCTCACCAACGCTTCCAGGGTGACTTCTACGTTCTGGGGGTTGACCTTTACCACGCGCACCGGCCGATATTGCTCGGCAATGTGATACTGCACGGCCACCACATAACGGCCCGCGCCGGTGTGCGAAAAATCCATCCACGCGCTCAGCGCCCCGGCGTCCTCCTGTATTTGCTCCAGGATGCTGCGCGGCGCCAGTAAAGTGACCTCCAACGTATCCGGCAGGGGCGTCAGAATCTCCAGGTCTTCCTTTTCGCCGATGATCTCCACCGGCACCACAAAGGTCTGTTCCTGGTTAGGGTCGGCCGAGGTGACCGCTGAAACCCACACCACCACGGCGAGCACGAAGGCCAGCAGCAGTGTGCCCAGGTTGCGCAACAGGCCGCGCGAACGCCCTGCCGTCATGATCGTTCCTCCCAGGTACGGCCATCGCGGGTGGGGAACAGTGTCGCGAGCAACGAAGCCAGAAAATTGCGCCGTTGCCGCGGCTGGAAGAAGGTGAGCAAAATAGCGCGCAGGCGCTCATCCGTCAGATTGCGGATCATGCGGCCGCGGTGCGCGATGGAAATCGCACCGGTCTCCTCGGAAACCACAACCGCGACGGCGTCGGACACTTCCGAGGTGCCCAGGGCGGCCCGGTGACGCAGTCCCATCTGACGTTCCGGCGAGGTGATCAGGCTGCCGCTGGTCGAAAGCGGCATCACGCATGAGGCGGCCACGATTCTATCTCCATGGAGGATCACCGCACCATCGTGCAAAGGGGTGTTGGGATAGAAGATCTGCAGCAGCAGTTCCGCCGAGACGCGGGCGTTCAGCAACACACCGGTCTGGATATACTCCTGTAGTGTGTCGGCACGCTGCAAAACGATCAGCGCGCCATGTTTTCGGTCGGACAGACGGGAAACCGCGCTGACGATCTCTGAAATTGTCAGCGCGGTATCGCCGCGTTGCGTGGTTTGCATCAGCGAACCGGTGTGTCCCAGCCGCTCGAGGGCGCGGCGAATCTCGGGCGCGAAGATGACCGGGATGGCCAGCAGAAGAGCTGGCAGGGTATTGCTCACCAGCCAGGAGAAGGCCGGCAGCACCTCCAGGCTGGTCAGCAGGCCCAGCACGGCGATCAACAGCAGCCCGCCGCGCAGCAATACGATGGCCTGCGTATCGCGCAGTACCAGCAGGATGCCGTAGAAAACGAGGGTGACCAGCAGGATGTCCACAAATCCCAGCCAGTCCAACCGCTCGAAGACGAAAAGCAAGTAATCCATTTACACCGGCCGCAAGACGCGGTCTTTGCGCAGTTGTTTGAAGAACAATACCGTGCCCGATGGCATGGATTCCATCGCGGCTTCTTGCCAGGCGCTGACCCCCAATTCTTTCACTGTGCGCGGGGCGTAGCCCATCTTCTCCCATAAAGTATGATGTCGCGCCAGTTCCGGTGGGAGGAACACCAATAAAGCTTCGGAGAGCAGTTCGGTGGCGGCCTCTTCCACGGTGGACATCAACAGCGAAAGCCCCTCCTCCAGCGGTGCGCGCTCGTCCAGCAGAAGGTCATCGACGCGCGCGACCAGGTTTTCCACCTGCCAGCCGAGCACGCCGACGATCTCATCACCGTTCATCAGCAACAAGTAACCTTTCTCTCCAAAAGCGGCCATCACATCCATGCGCGTCATGGCCCGCCGGCCATTGCTGACCCGGCTGATGAAGCGGGCAATTGCCTCGGCCTGAGCAGGCCCGGCGCGACGCACATGCAATTCTCCCGCCGCTCCCGTAGCAGCCGCTTGGGGCGCTGCTTTCATGCGGGGCACAGTTCGCTTCCAGGCTTCCAGCACCTGCTCCCAGGTTTTCTCGAAGGTGGCTTCGTTGAAGATCACCACGTCTGCGGCATCAATCTTTGCCTGTGGATCGCCCTGTGCTGCGATGCGGGCTTTGGCTTCCTCCGCGCTCAATTGTCGGCGCGTTGTCAGACGCTCGAGCTGCAATTCAGGAGAGGCGTGAGTCACCCAGATGGCATCACACCACGACTTCAGCTCTCCCTCCAGCAGTTTGATCGCCTCGATGACAATCACCGGTGATTGCGTCCGCTCTACCAATATGTCAATCGCCTGGCGCACCAGGGGGTGGATGATGGCCTCCAGGGTAGCCATCGCTTCCGGGTCGGGGAAAACCACTCGTCCGAGCTTGGCGCGGTCGATCTCCCCCTCGGGCGTGAGGATCCACTTGCCAAAGGTGTCCAGCACTTTTTGGTAGCCCGGCGCTCCCGGAGCGATCGCCCGGTGGCTGAGGGCATCGGCGTCAATGCCGTATGCGCCCAAGTGTTCCAGCATCTTGCGCACCACGCTCTTGCCGGTGGCGATATTGCCGGTCAACCCGATCACGTATTTACCTGGCCATCTGCTCATACGGTCTCCCGAAGGGTTTCGAATAATGTGCACTCACATTTTAGCCGGGGGAGGGCGGAATGTCAAAGAAGCGAAATTTCGGGGGGAAATTTCGCTTCCGGGTTCAACAAGCGATCTGCTCAGGTCAGATAGTCCTCGGCGTAGTGGCAGGCCACCAGGTGATCCGGGCGCAGTTCGCGCAGTTCGGGTTCTTCCTGAGCGCAGTGATCCCGCGCCACGGGGCAACGCGGATGGAAGCGGCAGCCGGTGGGCGGGTTGATAGGATTGGGAATCTCCCCTTTCGGCATAGCGAGGGTGCGCCGATGGCGAGGGTCTGGCACAGGTACTGCTTCCAATAACGCCTGGGTGTAGGGATGGAGAGGCATTCCATATACTTCTTTCAGAGGGCCAATCTCCACCATGCGTCCCAGATATAAAATACCGATGCGGTCGCAGATATATTTGGCGGTAGCCAAATCATGGGTGATGAAAAGATAGGTGAGATTGAATTCATCTTTCAGGCGCTTCATCAGGTCCAGAAGCAATGCCCGCACACTGACATCCGCCATAGCAATCGGTTCATCCGCTACCACAAGGTCAGGGTGTGTGACCAAAGCGCGGGCCAGCACAGCTCGCTGTCGCATGCCGCCGGACAGTTGATGCGGATATTTGTCATAAATCTGCCTGGCGGGGGTCAGGCCAACATGCTCCATAATCTCTTCCACGACTGCTCGCCGTTCTTCCGGCGTGGCAGGGATATGGATCTGATGCGGATGCCCGATTTGCTCTCCCACGCGCATGCGTGGGTTCATGGAGGCGAAGGGGTCCTGAAAAACAACCTGCATGCGGCTCCGCAGGCGACGTAGCGCCTCGCCCTCCAGATGGGTGATATCCTGTCCATCGAATAAAATTTGACCGTCGGTGGGTTCTAGCAAACGTAGCACCAGACGACCGATCGTGGTTTTTCCACTTCCACTTTCTCCGGCCAACCCCAACACCTCGCCGCGCTGTATGGTGAATGAAACACCATCCACAGCGCGCACATAGTCTTTGTGCCCGGCAAACAGTTGCTCCAAAAACCCTTGTTGCACAGGAAACCACTTTTGCAGATCCATGACCTGCACCAGAGGAGAATCTACTGCGGGCAGGGAAGAGGGTGATGAGTTCATGAAGACGCCTCCAAAGAAACCGATTCTTCTTGTTCCTGGTACAGCCAGCAATTGATGAAATGGCCTGGACGATGCTCATGGAACGTGGGCGCCTGGCGGGAACAGATTTCGCTTGCTTCCGGGCAGCGTGGATGAAACCGGCATCCCGAGGGTGGGGAAACCAGGTCAGGGGGCGAGCCGGGCATTTTATATAATTCATCATCTTCCAGCCGAATATTGGGCACGGCCCGTAACAATCCGCGAGTGTAGGGGTGCTGGGGTTGCTCAAACAACTCGTGGATGTCGGCCAGTTCGGCCATGCGCCCGGCGTACATCACGGCCACCCGGTCGGCCAGTTCGGCTACCAGCCCGATACTGTGGGTAATCAACAGAATCGTAAGATTGAATTCCTCGCGCAACTCCTTCAACAAGTCGAGGAATTGGGCCTCAACGATCACATCCAGTGACGTGGTTGCCTCATCGGCGATCACCAGATCGGCGCGCAAAGCCAGCGCCAGAGAAATCATAACGCGCTGGCGCATCCCACCGGAGAGCTGGTGAGGATAATCGTCCAGACGGTTGCGATTGATCCCCAGCCGGTCCACCAGTTCTGCTGCCCGGGCACGGGCTGCTTTTATGCTGACGTGTGGTTCATGTACACGAATGGTCTCCGTGATATGCTCCACTACGCGCTGCACGGGATTGAGAGAGGTCATCGGATCCTGGAAAATCATACTGATGCGGCTACCGCGCAGCTTGCGCATTTCGCCTGGCGATAGTTGCATCAAGTCAACCCCATCGAACCAGAGTTCTCCCCCGGTGATGCGTCCCGGTTCCTGGATCATGCGCATCAAGGCTTTGCCCAGGGTGGACTTCCCACATCCAGACTCTCCCACCAATCCAAGCACCTCACCGCGGTGGATATCAAAGGAGACATGATCTACCGCCGTCAGTACGCCAGCGCGTGTGTTGTATTCCACCACCAGATCGCGAATTTGATACAGGATATCTGTGGTTGTCATCTTCACACCTATCCCTTTACCAGACGAGGGTTGAGAATTTCACTCAGCCCTTCTCCCAGCAGACTAAAACCTGCTGCAACCAGCGTAATCATAATGCCGGGGAAGGTGATTGGCCACCATTGCCCCGCCACCAGGAATGACTGCCCTTTGCTGAGATCGTATCCCCAATCGGGGACATCTGGCGGTAGCCCCAGGCCCACGAACGAAAGTCCGGCCTCCGTCAGAATCGCATCTGCCACGTTCAGGGAGAAGACTACAACCACCGAGGGGATCACATTAGGAAAGATATAACGCGTCAGAATGGTCAACGGCTTGGCGCCCAGGCTGCGCGCGGCTTCGACGTATAGTTCTTCCTTGATGGAGAACACTTGGCCGCGCACTACCCGAAAGAAAGTAGGCACATAAATCACCGAGACGGCAATCGCCACATTGATCAATCCCGGCCCCAACATGACCACCATAGCAATCGCCAGTAACAGGCCGGGGAAAGAATAAATGCTGTCCATCACCAGGGAAAGCACCCGATCCAGGACGCCGCTGACAAAACCGGAGATCAAACCTAGCGTAATGCCGATCACCGAGGAGAAAAGCGCCGAGGTCAACGCTACACCGAGCACGGTACGCGCTCCCCAAATCAGGCGACTGACAATATCCCGCCCCAGATTATCGGTTCCTAATGGATAATTGCGCCCCAGCCCTTCGGCCACAATCTCCAGACCCTCGTAGTGTGCAAGGATCTCCTCTGTCAGTTTTTGGTCTACAAAGATCAGGTCTACCTCCCCGTCGAGCAGGGCCGCCAGTAAATCTTCCTGCGTCTGGTAGCGTTTGCCCTGGGCGTGCAGCTCTTTTGCCAGATTTGCCCCATTGCGGTTACGCTGCACACCGATCATTACACCAGCGAGGTTGTCCAGTGAGATGTCGGGAGCCTCCCCGGAGCGTGCCAGCAAGGTCTGTTTCCCCCATCCCGGCGGCGTGAACTGAGCACCAATGAAGGCGTTGGGATCAAAAGGCGCCAGCCAGGGAGCGAAGATGGTCATCAATATCATGGCAATGAGAATCAACCCGCCCAACGTGGTGATATACCACTCCGTTCCGTACCAGATGCGCCCGCGCCAGAAACGCCCCAAAAGGCCGATCTTTTCGGCTTCAACAGTAGATGAGGGTGTTTGTATCTCTGCCATGTCAGTATCTTATTCGAGGGTCCAGAAATCCGTAGAGAATATCTACAAATAAACTGATGCCCGCCACAAGCAGGGCAAAGAAGAGGATCGCACCTTGCACGGTGGTGAAATCGCGGTCATAGATCCGATCCACTACCAGCCGTCCCATACCAGGCCACGAAAATGTGGTCTCTGTGAGTATAGCGCCTGCGAGAAGCAAAGCGAATTGCAGTCCCAGTAGCGTAACAATAGGGATGAAAGCATTACGCAAACCGTGTCTGTAAACCAGCGTCCGTTCACGCAGGCCGCGAGCCCGCCCCGCGGTAATGAAATCCTGCTCCAGGATATCCAGCATGTTAGCCCGTGTCAGGCGAGTAAAGATCCCGGCCAAAACCAGCCCCAGCGTGATGGACGGCAGGATTAGATGCCAGGCAGCGTCCTTGAATAAAGGCCAGTTGCCGGTAAGCAGGGCGTCAACCGTGTACATGCCGGTGATGATCTTGTCAGGCGTCATGCCGGGGCTTAAACGATTAGACACAGGGAACCATCCTGCCCCTTTCCCCAGGGTCATCTGCAACATCAACCCTAACCAGAATATAGGCAGAGAGTATAGGAGAATACTGAGGATGCGGATGGTGTAATCAGCAGCGGATTTTCGATGCTGGGCGGCAAACGCGCCAGAAAACACCCCCACTACGCCGGTTACAAACATGCTGGCCAGTGCAAGCTCAACAGTTGCCGGGAAAAACGTTTTGATCTCTTGCGTAACCGGGATTTTACGCGTCATGGAAGATCCAAAGTCGAAGCGCAACACGCCCTTAATGAATTCAACATACTGGACGTGAAGCGGCTTATCTAATCCAAGAGCCGCCCGAAAGGAGGCTAACTGCTCTTCGGAAGCTCCCTCCCTTAATATGGCCAGCGCCGGATCGCCGGGTAAAACCCGTAAAACGAGGAACACAAGAGAAACGAGAATCAACACCATCGGAATGGTGAGCAACACGCGTACCAGGATGTACCGCCTCAAGGCTGGAGACATATGCACCTCGATGAAATGTGCAACGATGTGTAAAGGGGCTCGGACGCTAACTCGCGTTCAAGCCCCTTTGCAATTCACACAAACACGATAACGTATCCCTCTGCCCTACTTCTTCTCAATCAAGAAGTAGTGGAACAGCCCCAGCGGGTCCAGGACAACGTTGGAAACGTTATCGCGGTAGGCAACATAAAGCGAGCCCTGTGCCAGCGGTGTAAAGGGCACTTCATCCACCCACAGGTCCTGAATCTGCTCAAGCAATTGCACGCGCTTGGCTTCGTCACGCTCCGCTGCCTGAGCATCCAGCAGCGCATCCATTTCGGGATTGCTGTAGAAGGAGCCAGACCAGGCGGCAGGGCTGTGGGCGAAGACATTGGTGTAGTTATCCGGGTCGAGATAGTCCGGGTACCATCCCAGCAGCGAGACCGGCAGTTCGCCATTGCGGCCGGCATCGCGGTAAGCAGCCCACTCTGCGAAGTTGAGGTTGACCTTGACCACGCCGCTGGACTCCCATTGCTGCTTGATCACCGCGGCTACATCCGCCTCGGTGTCGCCATAGTGTGTCGGGCTGTACCACAGGTCGAGTTCGAGCGGATTGTTCTCGTCATATCCTACTTCGGCCAGCAACGCCTTGCCCGCTTCCATGTCCTCTGTGCCCTCGAAAGTGGGCTTATGCCCGAGGAATCCAGGCGGTACCATGGAATACAGCGGGACCTTGATCCCCTGCCATCCGAGGTCAGTCAGTTCCTGGCGATCGAGCATCATCGAAAGCGCTTTGCGTACGCGGGCATCATCGAAGGGCTGAATCTTGGTGTTCCAGACAATGTAGCGAATCTCAGTACCACCAGATTGCTCTACCACGATGCCGTCAGCGCTGCGCAAGGCTTCCAGATCGGCAGGCGCGAGTTGCTTCCAGGCAACGTCGATCTCGCCGTTCTGCAAAGCCAGGGACATGGTGGGCGAATCGGCGAAGTAACGAACGATCACTTTCTTCGTCTTAGGTGGTTCGCCGTAGTAAGTATCATTGGCTACAAAGACGGCCTCCTCTCCCTCGGTGAAAGACTCCAACACGTACGGGCCGATACCGCAGGCTGTATTGGTGGTGTTGGCCTCGGTATCCGTCCACTGATTGGGGTTGAGAATCTTCCACGGGTTGGTCGCCACAAGCTGGGGAGCGAAGGCATAGGGCTCGGCAAACGTGACCTCAACAGTCATGTCATCAATTTTCTTGATGGCGTCCTTGCTTTCCACATATGCCGTCAGCAAGAAGTTGGCGTTATCACCTTCAATATCCTGAATAGTGTAAACGCGCTGCAGGGACCATACCACTGCATCCGCTGTCAGCGGATCCCCGTTGGGAAATACCACGCCGGGGCGCAGGTGGAATGTGTAGGTCTTGCCATCCTCACTGACATCATAGGATTCAGCCAGAGCCGGCACCACCTCACCAGCCGTACCAGGTTTATTGTTCAACAGGCCATCCGCACATTGGTGGAACAATTCCCAATCGTGGAAACTGTAAACCCAGGCCGCTTCAAAACTGGACCAGCTATCCGTTGTGCCAATTACCAGGGGAGCGGCCTCCTCTGCCGGCGCGGCCTCTTCAGCAGGAGCGGCCTCCTCAGCAGGGGCGGCTTCCTCAGCAGGAGCGGCTTCCTCAGCAGGAGCGGCCTCTTCAGCCGGTTGCGGCTTGCAGGCCGCAAAGGCCAGGCTGGCCACGACAAACAGGGCAAGCAAAATCAACAGGGTCTTGCGGTTCATATTCCTTCCTCCTTAACGAGACTTTCGAAGACTAACCCTTGAACAAAAGTTTGTGGTGTTTGGCCCGAACTCTTCTCACTCACCTCCTTCCCGTCATCACCTCTTACAAAACAGCAAGGATAATTATAGCCGTCATTTGTATCTCATGTCAACAAAGACCCTTTTTGC
>RFKO01000225.1 GCA_003694235.1 Anaerolineae bacterium | reverse complement strand
GTATTCCTATGGCACGAAAGTGTTCTTCCAGGTGTGTTACGCCGGCGAGGAGGATATCTGCGATAGCGATCACTTTGTGCTGTGGGAGGCTGCTCCGTAGGAGAGCGAAATTTTCTGTATTCTGCTTGCAGGGAGGCCAAAAAACACTGCAGGCTGCGCGGATCGGCGTGTTATTGCCGCCATTGCTGGCGGCACGATTAAGACAAAACCGCCTCGCGACCTGGCGAGGCGGTTTGTTTTTGATGGGAAAGGGGGTATCAGTCGCCGACTTCCAGCGGGCTGGGGGCTTCGCGCTTGGATTGCGTGATGGCCCAGGCCAGACCGGCCAGCAGAAGCAGCACCACAACCCAG
This sequence comes from Anaerolineae bacterium, assembly GCA_003694235.1. Taxonomy (GTDB): domain Bacteria; phylum Chloroflexota; class Anaerolineae; order Anaerolineales; family UBA11858; genus J130. Next base: position 4,185 of record RFKO01000225.1, on the reverse strand, counting down.
CCGCCCAGGCCGAGGTGTTTGTAGGTCACCACGATGGGGGCGACGATCAGCGCCACCAGGTTGACCACTTTGATCATCGGGTTGAGCGCCGGGCCGGCGGTGTCCTTGAAGGGATCGCCGACGGTATCGCCCACCACGCCGGCTTTGTGACGTTCGGAGCCTTTGCCCAGGTTGTTCTCCGGGTCGCGCGGTTCGTCCTCGATCATCTTCTTGGCGTTGTCCCAGGCGCCACCGGCGTTGTTCAGGTACACGGCCAGCAACTGACCGGAGAGGATGATGCCGGCCAGGAAGCCGCCCAAGGCCTCCACCTGCAGTACCAGCCCCACGATGATGGGGGAGAGTACGCCAATCAGCGCCAGGGGGATGAGTTCCTTCTGGGCCGCGGTGGTCGAGATACTGACCGCCTGACGGTAATCGGGTTTGATCTTGCCGTCGAGCACGCCCAGTTTGAACTGGCGGCGCACTTCCTGGATGATCTGGCTGGCGGCGCGGCTGACGGCCTGGATGGCGAAGGAGGAGAACAGCCACGGAATCGAGCCGCCGATCAGCATACCGACGAACACCTGCGGGACGGAAACGCGAATACCGTTGGCCAGCGCCGTCGGATCCACGCGGCTGACGTCGGTGATGAACGAACCGAACAGCGAGACCGCCGCGATGACTGCCGAGCCGATGGCGATACCTTTCGTGATTGCTTTGGTGGTGTTGCCCACCGCGTCCAGGTCGGCCATGATTTTCTGCGCCTTTTGTGTGGCTTCGTCTTCCAGTTCACTCCAGGCCATCTCACCGATGCCGGCGGCGTTATCGGAAATCGGGCCGAAGGAGTCCATGGCGACGTTGTTACCGGTCAGCGTGAGCATACCGATACCGGTCAGGGCCACACCGTAGAGCACGAAGGTGAATTGCTCCACTGCGTTGGCGGAGACGCCGCCGTAGATCAGGATGGAGGCGAAGATCGTCAGCGCGATCACCAGGATAGCCCAGACCGAGGACTCGAAGCCGACCGAGGTGCCGGAGAGGATCAGGGTCGCCGGGCCGGTATCGGCGGATTTCTTGATCTCCTGCACCGGAGTGCTGTGCGAACCGGTGAAGTAGTCGGTCAGGCGATCGATCACGATGGCCAGCAGCACGCCGACGGTGGTGGCCAGGAAGGGACGCCACCAGCCGCCGTCCACGCCGCGCATGTACAGGAAGGCCACCAGACCGAACAGGGCGGTGGAGATCGCCGCCGAGGTCAGGAAGCCGCGGAAAATCGCCTGCATCGCGTTGCCACTTTCCTTTGGGCCGCCCTTGACCAGGTAGGTGCCGATGATCGAGGAGAGCACGCCGATGCCGCGCACCAGCAACGGGTAGATGATCCACTCCAGGTGGCCGGTCAGCGCGGTGAGGGCCACACCCAGGATCAGGCTGGAGACGATGGTGACTTCATAAGATTCAAAAATGTCGGCGGCCATGCCGGCGCAGTCACCCACGTTGTCACCCACCAGATCGGCGACAACGGCGGGGTTGCGGGGGTCGTCTTCAGGGATGCCGGCTTCGACCTTGCCGACCAGGTCTGCGCCCACATCAGCGGCTTTGGTGTAGATGCCGCCGCCCACGCGCATGAACAGCGCCAGCAGCGTGCCGCCGAAGCCGAATCCGAGCAAGGCGTCTGGCGCGGCCACCCCAAAGACCATGAAAATGATCGTGCCGCCGAACAATCCCAGGCCGTCGGTCAACATGCCGGTGATTGTGCCGGCGCGATAGGCGATGCGCAACGCGTCGCTGAACGAGCGCCTGGAAGCCGCGGCCACACGGACGTTACCCTGCACGGCCATGCGCATACCAATCTGCCCGACCAGCAGCGAGAAGGTGGCACCCATGGCAAAGGCGATGGCACGACCGATCCCGATGAGCGTGCTCACCTGTTGCTGCTCGCTGGCGGTAAGCGCTTCCGCACAGGCCGGCGCGGCCTCGAAGGTGGTCTTTTTGATGGCCATGCAGTACCACTCGGCCGCCTCCGGCGTGGGTTTGACGATATACACCGAGGCGAACAGGGCCACTGTCAGAATGACGATCAGCGGCAGGATGGATTTCAGCTGGCGTCCCAGGTAGGCATCGGCGCCTTCCCGAATCGCGTTCCATACCTGCTGCATCTTCTCATCGCCTTTGTCTTCGCGCAAGATTTGGGCGCGTAAGAAAAGAGCGTACAGCAGGCCCAGCACGGCGACCGCCAGTACGCTCCAGATGGCGATGGTTTCAAAAGGAGTGAGACCAAGACCAAACATAAACAAGTTCCTCCATGTCGTCCAGAAATTTCCCAAAGATTCAAGCGGCAAAGGGCAGCACAGCCTGCCCTTTGCCGGCTGTCAACCGCTTTGGGATTGACCGGATTAATAAGATGAAATCACAGACCCCGATTTTACAGGCTGGCCCGCGCTGTGTCAAGTTTCACAGGGCGATTAATTTTTCGTTAAAAGGCGGGCGCGAGGGCGGCGAATCTTAAATCTGACGATTCTCTTTGGGGCAATTGCTGGTAAAATACCGCCTTGTATCCCGCAGCAAACTCATCGCCAGACGATGAGACAGAGAGCGGGTTTGTGGAGAGGCGATGATTGAAGATGCCATGCTGACACCCTTAGATGAACATGGCGATTTGGACGATCCCCGTGAGGAGGCCTCTCCGCTCGCGCAATTGCTGGCCTTGGGGCGTGAGCAGGGATTTGTTTCCATTGATGACATTCTTTCGTTCTTCCCGGCGGCGGAACAGGATATCAGCTTGCTGGAAGAGGCCTTTGCCGCCCTGCAGAGCGCAGGCATCCCTTACGTGGAGGATGTGGAGGTGGAGGAAGCCGCGGAAAGGGAGGATGACGACGCTCCGGACGTAGACGCGCTGGCGCTGGAAGGGAATTATCTGGCCAACATCGATACCAGCGATACCATTGGTCTGTACATCAAGGAAGTGGGGCGGGTGCCGCTGTTGACGGCGGAGGAAGAGGTGCAACTGGCCCGGCGGATCGAGCGAGGGCGTGAGGCGCGTGAAAGGCTGGCAAGCGGTGAAAAATTGACCGACGAGGAGCGCCGTCAGTTGCAGGAGGCCATCCGGGATGGCTGGGCGGCGCGCGAGCATTTGATCACTGCCAACTCGCGTCTGGTGATCAGTGTGGCGAAGAAGTACATGGGCCGCGGTGTGCCTTTTCTGGATTTGATCCAAGAGGGGAATATTGGCCTGATCCGCGCCGCGAAGAAGTTCGATTATCACCGCGGTTATAAGTTCAGCACTTATGCCACCTGGTGGATCCGCCAGGCTGTGACGCGGGCGATTGCCGATCAGGGGCGAACCATCCGGCTGCCCGTTCATATGGGCGATCAGATCAATCGGATGTTGCGCACTCGCCATCAACTCACTCAGGAACTGGGGCGCGAGCCGACGATTGACGAGTTGGCCATTGCGCTGGAAGTCACGCCTGAGAAGGTGCAGTATATGCTGCGCGTCGCTCGACGTCCGCTTTCGCTGGAGATGCCCACCGACGATGACGCCGAATCGGTGCTTGGAGATTTTATCCCCGATGACGATTCGCCGCCGCCGGATGACAAGGCCATCCAGAATCTGCTCAAAGAGCATTTGAGCCTGATTCTGGATACTTTGCCGCCACGCGAGGTGCGGGTGTTGCAATTGCGGTATGGCCTGCTGGACGGGCGGATGTACACCCTCGAGGAGGTGGGGCGCAAGATGGGTGTGACGCGCGAGCGCGTGCGCCAGATCGAAGCCCAGGCGCTCAACCGCCTGCGGCATCCCTCCATCCAGGATAAACTGAGCGCCTACCTGGATTAGGGGGTATTGCGGGCGAAAATCAGCATGCCGTCGCTGCCGTAGATCTCGCTGGGGAGTTTGCGCAACAGGGTGTAAGCGCGCTGAAACTCGGGGGATGGGAACAGGCCGGCGCGCCCGTACACTTCCAGCAAAACCACAAAATCCGGCTGTTCTTCCAGCACAAGGTCTGGAGGGACGGCGTAATTGATCACATAGAATGATTCGTCCAGCGGGTAGTAGCGCAGCGTCTGGGGGGAGTTCAGCCCCACGGTGTCCAGGATACGCGCCCCGGTGTAGTAGCCGAGAACGCCGACATCCCCCGCGGCCAGGGTGAACTGGTCTGGGTGATCCCCCAGATAGGGCCGAAGAATTTCTGCCGCCTGCCGGTATTG
>RFKO01000224.1 GCA_003694235.1 Anaerolineae bacterium | reverse complement strand
TTGGAGGCGGAGGGGGTGGCCGCGCTGGCGATTTTCCAGCTTCCCTCGCCTGCCGGTGTGCTGGGCACGCTGGCGCTGTATTGGGACAGCCCGCGCCGCTTATCTGTGGAGGAGATCAATATCGGTCATCTGTTTGCCTTTCGCTCCGGGCAGGCGTTGCACAACGCCCGTCTGCACGCAAAGATGCGGCAGCAGTCGGTCACGGATGCGCTCACCGGCCTGCCCAACCGTCGGGCGCTGGATCGCTTCCTGGATGGTGAGGTCAACCGCGCGGCGCGTTACCAATACCCCTTCGCCCTGATCATGCTCGATATGGACGGTTTCAAACAGGTGAATGACCGTCTGGGGCATGATGTGGGGGATCAGGTTCTGGTCGGGTTGGGGCGCTGTTTGCGCGCCGTCCTGCGGGAATCCGATTTCATCGCCCGTTTTGGGGGAGATGAGTTCACCGTGGTGGCGCCGCACACCGATTTGCAGGGCGCGCTGCATCTGGCAGACAAAATCCGGCAGGCGGTGGAGACCTGCGATTTTGGGCTGTCGGATATCCCGCTCTCCGTGAGTCAGGGTGTGGGCATCTTTCCCCACGATGGCCGCAGTGCCGCGGATTTGTTGCGCTGCGCCGATCAGGCGCTGTACCGCGCCAAGCGTTCCCGCCCAGGGATGGTGATATACGCCGGGGACGATGATTTCCAGGAGCAAGAACGCCCGGATGCCGCCTGAGGGTGTGTCTCCCTCACTTCAGGCGGATGAAATGCCGGGCGAAATGTAAAAAAGCTTCCACGTCGGCGAAGTTGCTGGCCAGCCCGACCGAGACGCGCACCGCGCCGGTGGCCTTCTGGTCGAAGCAGTTGCGGAAGTCTTTCATACTCAGGCGCTGGTCGTGGCCGGGCTGGGCGAAGCAGGCGGCCAGCTCTGGTTTGGAGAGCTGCAGGGCGATCTCGCCGGCGCCGGGGTTGCAGAAACAGCCGGTGCGCAGCGAGATGTTGTGCCGGTTGGCGGCGGCTTCCACCTCGGTGTGCGGCACCGGCTGTCCCTCGGCGGTGTAGAAGTTGAAGGCGATCGTCCCGCCGCGGGCGGTGATCTCGGTCGGGCCGTAGATCTTGACCGCCGGCGCGCCGTTGGGGTGCCGCAGGGCGCTCATCTCGTCCAGCAGCCAGCCGGTCAGCGCGGCCACGCGGTTGTGGATGCGTTCGTAGCCGATGCGCTGGATGTGATCCAGCCCGATTTTGACGGCCGGAATGCCCAGGTAGTTGACCGTGCCTTCCTCGAAGGCGGCGTGGCCTTCGGCCAGATAGTAGCGCTCCGCCTGCACGCTGACCACGGTGATCGTTCCGCCGGCGAACCAGGGCCGGCGTAGTTTGGCCAGCGCCTCGCGGCGGGCGACCAGCGCGCCGATGCCGGTTGGGTAGCCGAAGATTTTGTAGAACGACAGGCTGACGAAATCCGGTTTGACCTGCGACAGGTCCAGCCGGTTGGTGGGGACGAAGGCGGCCGCGTCGAGTAGCACGTCCCAGCCGCGCTGAAGGGCGTATTCGATCCAGGAGAGATCGTGCTGCACGCCGGAGAAGTTGGACTGCGCCGGGTAGGCGAACAGGTTGTGTCCGTCGGGGGCCGGGGCGTCGAGCGCGGCCTGCAGCCGGTCGGCGGGGATGCGCAGGTCGGGCAGGGCCACGGGGATGTAGGTCACATCGGCGCCGCGGGCGTGGGCGTATTCGCGGATGCCCTGCACTGAGTTGTGGTTGTCGAAAAGCAGCAGGTAGCGGCTGTTGGCGTCGAAGGGGTAGGATTCGCCGATCAGTTTGAGCGCGCCGCTGGCGTTTTGGGTGAAGATCACGTCGTATTCGTCCGGGTCGGCGTGGAAGAAAGCCAGCACGGCGGCGCGGGTTTCCTCGACCAGGCGGGTGGCGGCCATGCTGGTCGGGTTGGATGAGTGCGGGTTGCCGTACACATGCTCGCGCAGCAGCGCGAAATGGGCCTCGATCTGCGATTGGGCGTACAGTCCGCCGCCGGTGTAATCCAGATACACGTGCCCTTCGCGGTCCAGGCGGGCATAGTCGCCGGCGCGCAGTTCGTCCAGCAGGGCGGTTTCGGCGTAGAGAGGATACTTGTTGATGAAGGTCTGGTAACGGGACATGATGTTTATGTTGGAGACAAGAAGAGCCGTTGTTGTCGTGCGAATTTTACCATTGTCGCGCCGGCAGCTTTTAATTTGCCAGCGTCGGATTTTGACCTTACAATACGGTTATCAGCCAACCCAGTGTACAAGGAGGTGCAATCTATGAGACCGGTTTATGCCATATCCGGCGGGGTTTCGAAATTCGCCAAAGCCAGGCCGGATAAAACCTTCCAGGCCGTGATCAAGGAGGCGTATGATTACGCCATCCAGGATATGGGCCTCGATTTTCCCACCTTCACGCGCCTGGTGGATGGATCGGTGGCTTCCTATTTCTCCGACCATTTTGCCCGCCAGTTGATGGCCGGCATCATGGCGCAGGATTACCTCGGCCTGTTGCCCAAGCCCGGCCACCGGGTGGAAGGCGGCGGCGCCACCGGCGGCATTTGCTTCCAGGAGGCCTGGAAATCCGTCGCCAGCGGCCATATGGATATCTGCGTGGCCTACGGCTTCGAGACCATGAGCCACGTGGAAACCTGGAAGGGCAACGAGTTCATTGCCTTAGCCTCCGACGTGTCGTTCGACTACCCCGTC
>RFKO01000026.1 GCA_003694235.1 Anaerolineae bacterium | reverse complement strand
CCGGCGGGCGTGAGCGCCCAGGCGGCGAAGTTGTCCTCCCACGGCGCGACGCCCTCCTCCCACAGGTCGAAATCCAGTTGCTCGCGCAGACGGTCTGCGCTGTAAGCGGCGATGCGCTCCAGGTAGGGCGCGCCGGGGATGAACAGATCGCCCAGGTCGAGCACCTGCCCGGTCTGAAAGTCGAAATTCAGCGTCCAGAACCACGAGCCGGGGTGCGCGCCGCCCCAGTAAAAGGAATTCTGGAACAGGAGGCTGAGCACCGCGTGCCCGCCGTCGAACAAGGCCTGTTGGGCGCCGATCCCCTCCGCAGCGCCCATCGCCTGCCAGGGAAAATCCGGCGGATACCAACCTTCCGCCGACAAGACAGCGTAATCCACCTGCGAGGTGAGCGATAGGGGGAGGTCGCTGGTGTCCCCCCTATCGGCGGCGGTCTGCAGGTCGCTCTGCCGCTGCTCCTCCATGCGGCGGGAGACGAGATTGTTGAACCAGTCAGCGTACGGCTGGTCGCTGCCCCGAATCTGGGGATATGTCAGCGAGAGGGAGAAATTCCACTCCGGGTATTTTTCTTCGATCCGTTGGGGGAGCAATTGCCATGTGGGGAGCGCGGTCGGCGTGGGGGAGGGAAGGCGCGTTTGTGAAGGGGGCGAGGGGAGGGGCGATGGTGATGGAGGTACCCTCGCGACCAGCGCGCAGGCCAGTGTGATGGCCATCAAGATCGGCCAGAGAAAAAGCCGGAAAGACCTTGGCATGTGTTTATTATACCTGAACCTCTTTGCCCATTTTGATGGCCAGTCCCCCTTCGGGTTACTTGGCCGGCAGTCTGTGCCCTGCCCGCTGTAGCCGAGTCTTTAATCTTATTCTCATCTTTAAGAGACCGATCAAGAGGCTGGCGCGGAGACCTCGGTGGAGAGAATGAAGGCACAAGTGGTAAGAAGAAAGGAGACCTGGTCATGAAGACTCTGTTCCGCGAAGCCAGCCTGTTTGTCAGTAAAGTCAATCGTCAGCATATCCAGCTGTTCCTGCTGGTTCTCACGCTCAGTCTCTTCCTGTTGGGGGCCGGCGCCCCGGCGGCCGAGGGCGGCACCGGTGGGATGACCGGTGGATGATCCTTCTCCTGGCCGTGGCCTGCGGGCTGGTTGCCGGGATGCTGCGGGCGAGGCTGCAACAACGCCCTTATCGCATCGCACAACTGGAAGCAATTGAGTTGGTCGTGTTGGGGGTGGTGCCGCAACTGGTGGCATTTCACATACCCGGCACGGCCGCGCGTTTTCCAGAAGCGCTGGTGCCGCCCTTGCTGCTGATTTCCCAGCTTTTGTTGCTGGCCTTCGTATGGCTCAATCGTCGTCGTCCGGGCTTTTGGCTACTGGGAAGTGGCGTGCTGTGCAACCTGCTGGTTATCGCACTCAATGGCGGCTGGATGCCCATCGCGCCGCAAACGGTCGCTCAAATCGCCCTTGCGCCGCAGCAGTGGCAGGCGGGCGAGCGATTTGGACTGAGCAAAGACCGTGTCATGCCTGCGGAGGAAATCCGGCTGGCCTTCCTGTCCGATCACCTTGTGCTTCCGTGGTGGCGAGTGGCTTTCAGCCCCGGTGACGTGTTGCTGGCTGCCGGTGTGTTTTATCTGTTGTGGGCGCACGGCGGCGCACAGGAAGATATCAAAGAGGTTTGATTTATGTTCACTGAGAAACAGGATGTGACTGCCGCGATTTCCCCTGAGGTCAACCGCCTGCTCTCGGCGGCGGTGGTCAGCAAGCGATTTCGCGAGTTGTTACTTCGCAATCCCCAAAAAGCATTGGAAGAAGGGTATCTGGGCCACGCTTTTGCGTTGAATGAAGATGACCGCGCCATGATTCTGTCGATCCGGGCGGACACGCTGGCCGATTTTGCCCTGCAAATTGTGCAGTGGTGCGAGACTGCAACCATCACCGAGGAGGCTTCGCCGATTTATGGCATCGTCACAACCAAATGGGGTGCCCTCCAGGTTCACCAGAAATCCTGACCGGTTTGCCCGGCGTGAGAGCGACCTGAGGCCGGAGACCTATACTTCACTGCTGGTCGTCAACCTGGAGGGAGAAATCCTGCATCTGGACGGCGAGGGTGCGCCGGCCTTGTTTTACGGTTTCTCTGTCGGCGGGGAGAGGCATACCTCCCTGTCCGACGTTTTGCGTCGCGTGCCGGAGCTGGAGAATTTCTTGCAGCAGGCCTTTCAAGGCGAGACTGCGACGGGTGAAATCCGTCGTTGGGGGAAGGTGTGGCTGGCGAGTTGTCGCCCTTTGAGGGAAGAAGGGCGTGTGGTCGGCGCGGTGTGTTTGTTGCAGGATGAGCACGCGTGGCGGGAGCGTTATTTCGTGCCCCAGGCAGTCACTGCGCTCAGCGCCGCGCTGCGTAAAGCCGCCACGGCTGCGGAACTCCAGACCGTCCTGTTTGCTCAACTGCAAGAGTGGATACCGTTGGATGGCGGGGCGGTGTTTTTGCTCCCCTTTGAAGAGCATGCCCTCAACCGCTACTTCGGCCGTTGGGAGCAGGCGGCGATATCCGCGTCGGAGGAGTTCAACGCCTGGCTTCGGGTGATGGGGCAGCAATTGCTCAGCACGGCCCAGGTCTATTACAACGCCGCACAACGCATCGGGGAGAGAGAGGCGGTGGTAATGGGAGTGCCTTTGCTGGCGCGCAGCGAGGCGGTGGGGGCGCTGTGGGTGGAGGCGCGCTCGCCTTTGCGCGCCGAGGAGCGTCGGCTGCTTGAAACGGTGGGCGCGCTGGTCGCCAGCGCGCTGTATCGTATTCAGAAGTATCAGCAAACTGAGCACCGCCTGCAGCGCCTGGCCGCCTTGCACGCGATTGAAAGAGCTTTGACACAGACGTTTGACCTTTCTCTGAGCCTGCAAGTGTTGCTGGAGCAATTGACGCGCCATTTCTCCATCGACGCGGCGGATGTGCTGTTTTACGATGATCAGATGCATCTTTTGAGACGCGTGGCGCATCTTGGCTTTCGTGCTCCGCTGCAGGAGGAGACGCTGGGAGTCCGCGAAGGCCTGCCGGCGCGGGTGGTGCGTTCGCGCGCACAACTGGTGGTGAACGATCTTTCACGCTCGCCTTTTGTTTCGCCCCGGCTGGAGGCTCTGCGGAAAGATGAAGGCTTCGCGGCGTATT
>RFKO01000223.1 GCA_003694235.1 Anaerolineae bacterium | reverse complement strand
TGCTTTACCTGCCGTGGGCAACGGGCTCTCAGGCGAACTTCTTCTGGTACGGCATCGTAGCCGTCAGCGCCATCGCCGCGGCCCTGCCCTGGCTGCTCAAACGCAAAACCCAGCCTCACGCCCGGGTGGACCTGGAACGCTGTGACGGCTGCGTGCTGTGCTCGCGCGACTGCCCTTACAACGCCATCACCATGCAGCCGCGCACCGATGGCAAACGCCCGAAATTCCAGGCGGAGGTCAATCCGGCGTTGTGTGTGGGGTGCGGTATCTGCATCGGCAGTTGCCCCGAAAACGCCATCACCCTGACCGGCGTCCCTGGCACAGATTTGTGGCCAAGCGTTCCCACCCAGGCCGCACAGGCCCGCGAGGTGATCTTCGTCTGCGAACGCCACCTGAAGCATAGCGACATCGAAACCGGCGACGAGCAGTCGCTCGTGCCCCTGACCTGCGCCGGTATGCTCAACCCCGACCTGATCGGCGCAGCACTGGACGGCGGCGCAGAATCCGTCAAGGTCATCGGCTGTCCCCCCGAAGATTGCCTCAACCGCGAGGGCAACCGCTGGTTGCAAGAGCGCATCGAGCGCAAGCGGTTGCCGCGCCTGCGTACTGCTTACCTGAACAAACCGTTGACCACCAGCTGGGTCGAACCGACGCGCCTGCGAGCCGCCTTGCGCCATCCGGCACAAAGCGCGGCAACAGCATATAATTTCCAAATCGAGACGATTCAGCCGCGCGCATTGCTGCCGGCGGTGCTCCTGCTAATCGTCAGCCTGAGCGCGCTGGTGCTGACCAACCGTGTTCCTTTACAACCATTTTCCGAAACCCAGGCCTTCGCAGAAATCAGCCTGCAACACCGCAGCGGCTATCCGGTGGAAAACGCAGATGTAGTGACACAACTCACGCCGGGCGCCACCGCGCCCACCCGCCTGACGGTGCAGGTTGACGGCCAAACCGCCCTGGATCAAACCTATACCCATCAGGGCGAGGAACACAACCGACAGGCAATCGCCTATGAGCGGGTCGCCCTCACACCCGGAGAGCATCGTATTCAACTCACGCTCTACGATGGCGAGCGCGGAGAACAAGTTCAAAACCTGTTCGACAAACGCATCCGGCTGGAAAGTTACCAGACACTCAAGCTCAGTTTCCGGGACGAGCCATTGGAGAGCGACCCGGAGGAAGGGCGCAAACTGTATTACGAAACCTCACTGGGAACGAACGCCGGATGCCGTATCTGCCACTCGCTGGAGCCCGGCGTGGTGCTGGTCGGCCCATCCTTCGCCGGCATCGCCACACGGGCAGCCACGCGCATCCCGGGCATGAGTGCAGAGGAATACCTGCGCCAATCCATCCTCGAGCCGGACGCTTATGTGGTCGAAGGTTTTCCGGCCGGGCAGATGGTTCAGAACCTGGGTGAAATCCTGACCGAAGAGCAAATCAATGACCTGGTGTCTTTTCTGATGACGCTCAAATAAATCTGTCAAACCCTTCGCCCCACACTGGCGGTGGAGAGTTACCGGTTGCCCTGGCAACTGGAAGATACAACCAATAAACCGTATCAAACCAATCAAGGAGTTTCACTATGAAGAAAATCTTGTCCCTCACCTCGTTGCTGGTCATCCTGACGCTGGCGCTGGCCGCCTGCGGTGGCGGTGGCAGCTCGGCCCAAGACCCCGCTGCGCTGGGGAAGGAGCTGTTCAACCAGCAGGTTATCGGCACACAGCCAGGATGCGTCACCTGCCACTCGCTGGAGCCGGGGGTGGTCATCGTCGGCCCCTCGCTGGCCGGCATTGCTTCCCGCGCCGACGAGGCCTACATCCGCGAATCCATCCTCGATCCGAACGCCCAGGTCGTGGAAGGCTTCCCGGCCGACACCATGCCCAATGTCTGGGGCGACGAGTTGACCCCCGAACAGGTTGACCAGCTGGTAGCATTCTTGCTCACGCTCAAGTAAGCACGCAAATGGCTGGGGCTGCCGGGGTTCGGCAGCCCCAGCTGTCAATCATTCGGGAAAGCATTTTCCGTGCCCTTGCGCGCCTCGCCCTGGATCATGCGGTAGCCGTATAACTCGCCAGCCTGGGTGATTGTGTAAACCGCCGTGCCCTGGCTCTCAGCCATCCCTTCAACGGTGTGCCACTCAACGATCAGCTGATTGCCTTCCACATGGCCCCGGCCTTCCTGGATACTGCCTACCACGATCCACTGAAGAAGGTACTCCCCCTCCACCGGGCCGGGCTTGATGGTCAAATGCCCTCCATACTCCGTGCCCAACGGATCGAAACCGTTGACCACATACGAGCCGCTCAAGTCGGGCACCTGGCTGGGCAACGCATCAGGAGCCAGCGGTTGAGCCCGCTCACGGGCAGAACAACCGGTCAGCAACAAGATCGCCAGGAGAGCAAACAGTTTTTTGAGCATTTATAACCTCTTTCCTTTACTTACCGGTACGATCAAACATGCGCTGTGAATTTTAGCACACAACCGCAGAGGAGAAACAGATGAGCGATTACCGCTACAAAGTGAAAATCTATGACACCGACGACTGGCGCAAGATGGTCAAATGCCAGGCAGCCTGCCCGGTACACACCGACGCCCGCGCCTACGTCACCGCCATAGCCCGCGGCGAAATCAAACTGGGATACGAGATCGCCCACGACCCCAACCCGCTTTCCACGGTATGCGGCCGCATTTGCGGCGCGCCCTGTGAGACAGCCTGCCGCCGCGGCGACATCGGGCCGGACTTCGAGCCGATCGCCATTCGTCCGATCAAACGCGTGCTCACCGAGCACTACGGCCCGGAGGCCGGGCAACGTCTCCCCGGCGCCGACCTAATCTCTACAGAGAGCATCGAGGTCAACCCCGACTATCCGGTGTTCTCCGCCAAAATCGGCAAAAAACTCTCTTCCTGCCGCGACGTGCCCGGCACCGGCGCACCGCAAATCTACTCACCGGTGCGCTGGTCGCGCGCCGAACTGGAGCGCCTGGCAAAGCAGCCAGGGCGCAAAATCGGTCGCATCGCCGTGATCGGCGCCGGGCCCTCCGGCCTGGCTGTGGCACACGATCTGGCGTTGCTGGGACACAAAGTCACCATCTTCGAGGCCGGCCCGAAATCCGGCGGTATGATGCGCTACGGCGTGCCGGTGTACCGCATTGACCAGCAGGCCATGGACGCGGAAATCCAGTCCATCCTGGATATGGGCGTGGAAATCCGCTACAACACCCCCATCGGAAAAGACATCACTTTGCCGCAACTGCGCCGCGAATTCGACGCCGTTTACCTGGGCGTTGGCCTGATGAAAGGACGCATGATCAACATCGAGGGCGCTGATCTCGACGGCGTGATCACCGCGGTGGACCTGTTGCTCAATTACAACCTGGGCTACAAGGTCAAACTGGGCAAGCGCGTGCTGGTCGTCGGCGGCGGCGACGTGGCGATGGACGCCGCCCGCACCGCCCTGCGCCTGGGACAGCCCACCCCGGAGCAGCAGCAAGCCCTGGACGCAGCCAGCGACGAAGAATCCGAATCGGTCAAAACCGCCTTCGACGTGGCCCGCACGGCGTTGCGTCTGGGCGTAGCGGACGTGCGCATGATCGCCCTGGAGGACTGGGACGAGCTGCCGGCCTCCAAGATCGAAGTGGAAGAAGCGCTGGAAGAAGGAATCCAGCTCTTCCCCCGCACCGGCCCCAACCGCATCCTGGGGAAGGGCGGCAAAGTCACCGGCCTGGAAGTCATCAAGGTGGCCTCGGTCTTCGACGAGAACGGCCGCTTCAACCCCAAGTTCATCCCCGGCAGCGAAGAAGTCTGGGAGTGCGACACGGTCATCCTGGCCATCGGCCAGCAGGCCGACCTGGAGGTGCTGGGCGGCGCGGATGACGTCGAAATCACGCCGCGCGGCTTTGTCAAAGTCAACCCCGAGACCGGTCAGACGACCGCCCCCGATGTTTTCGCCGGCGGCGATGTGGCCTACGGCCCCAAGCTGATCATCGACGCCGTGCGCCACGGGCACGTGGCCGCCCTGGGCATCGAGGAGTACATCCAGGGCAAGCAGCTCAAAGTCGAGGTCAAAACCGAGTGGACCAATTTGCCCAACCATGTGATGTTCGAGAACTGGACCAAACTCGAACGGAGGAAGGTGCCCTCGCTACCGCTCGATCGCCGCACGGGTATCAGCGTGATTGAGCTGGGCTATTCGGTCGAACAGGCGGCCGAACAAGGCAGCCGCTGCCTGGAATGCAGCGTCAACACCATCTTCGATGGCAGCAAGTGCATTCTGTGCAACGCCTGTGTGGACGTCTGCCCCTGGGATTGCCTGAAAATCGTCACCCTGGACAAAATCGAAGGGGACGAGCTGCTGGATAAAGTGGTCGAAGCGCAACTCGGCAAACCGCTGGCCTTTTTCCAGCAAGAGGATTCTCCCACGGTGGCAGCCATGCTGAAGAACGACGAAACCTGCACCCGCTGCGCCCTGTGCGCCGAACGCTGTCCCACCGACGCGATTACCATGGAAGCCTTCCGCTTCAAAGAAGAGCTGTCCTACGCGGAATAGCACAAGAGGAGAGACAAACATGCAAAGGCTGAAAGAGTTTATCGTCAATTCCCGCGTCTGGCGGTCGTTTTTCCGCCACGGGTGGCCGGATAACCCTCTGGACCGCTCGCTGGTGATGACCACCAACATTTTCTTCCACCTGCATCCGGTGAAAGTCAACCGCAAAAGCCTGAAATGGTCGTACTCCTTCGGGCTGGGCATCATCGCGGCGATTGTGTTTGGCGTGCTCACCGTCACCGGCATCCTGCTGATGTTTTACTATGCCCCGACCGTCGAGCGTGCCTATGGGTACATCCTCACACTACAGACGCAGGTGCCCTTTGGGCAATTGCTGCGCAACATGCACCGCTGGGGCGCGCACCTGATGGTGATCGTGGTGGTCTTCCACATGGCGCGGGTGTTCTACACCGGCGCGTACAAACCGCCCCGCGAGTTCAACTGGGTGGTTGGTGTGATCCTGTTGCTGATGACGCTGGGTGCCAGCTTCACCGGCTACCTGCTCCCCTGGGATCAGCTGGCCTACTGGGCGATCACCGTGGGCACCAGCGTGGCGGGGTACGCCCCTGGCCTTGGCCCGACGGCGCGCATCACCCTGCTGGGCGGCCCGGAGGTCGGGCAGGAAGCGCTGACTCGCTTCTATGCGCTGCACATCATGATCATCCCGGCGGCCATTGCTCTGATCACATCTCTGCACATCTGGCGCGTGCGCAAAGACGGCGGCCTGGCCGCACAGGATGCCCCCGACGAACTGGATGAAGGAGAAAACAATGGCTGAGAAAACCAAACCCGAATCCTTTAGCCCGGAAACCGCGCCCACCAAAACCTACTCCCTGGTGGAACTGGTCAAAGCGCCGACCACCATGGCCGACCGCGGCCCGGACAACACCATCTTCGCTTTTCCGGCGGTTGCGCTGATTGAACTGTTGCTCACCCTGGGCGTGATCGTCGTCCTGCTGGGGATGTCGCTGGCCGTCAACGCGCCCCTGGAGGAGATCGCCAACCCCAACACCACAACCGATCCGGCCAAGGCCCCCTGGTACTTCATGGGATTGCAGGAAATGCTGGAGCACGGCCACCCCACCTTGATGGCCGTCCTGCTGCCCACGCTGATGGTGTTGTTCGTGATCTCCATCCCCTACCTGGATAACGATCGCACCGGATCAGGCGTCTGGTTCACCTCTGCGCGCGGCAAGCGCATCACGCTCTACACCGCACTGTATGCCCTGATCGTGATGCCCACATACATCTTCCTGGACTCCACCTTCCCGCCGCGCGAGTTGCTGCGAGGCCGCCTCCCGGATTTCCTGCTGCAAACCATCATTCCGGCGGTGGTAATGGGCGTCCTCGTACTTCTCCCTTTGTTCGTCCTCTTTGTCATCACCAAAAAGCCCACGCCCCGCGAGATCATGCTGGTGCTGTTCACCATGCTGTTTGTCAGTGCGATTGTGTTTACCCTGACCGGTTTCCTGTTCCGCGGGCCGGGCTTCAAGCTGTACTGGCCGTGGGACATGCCCGGCGGTTATAGTCCATGGGACAATCTGTAGGAGAGCGCATCATGGCTGAAAAAGAAAAGAAACTCTCACGGCGTCAGTTCCTGGGAATCGCCTGGACGGGTTCGCTGGCGCTGTTCTTCGCCCAGGCTGCGGTAGCGTTCTTGAAATTCATCAAACCGGTATCCAGCGGCGGCTTCGGAGGGCTGGTGTACGCCGGCCGAATCGAGGAATTTGCCATCGGCAGCATCAACCGCATCCTCAAAGGGCGCTTCTACATCTCGCGCACAGAGGACGGCATCATCGCGCTGTGGCAGAAGTGCACCCACCTGGGATGCGCCGTCCCGTGGGTGGAGGAAGAAGGCCAGTTTCACTGCCCCTGCCACGGATCGCTGTACAACAAAGTGGGCGAGGTCATCGGCGGGCCGGCGCCGCGCCCGCTCGACTACTTCCCCAGCGAAATTCGCAGCGGCGAGGTCTGGGTGGACACCAGTTCCCCCATCCAGCGCAACAAATTCGACAAATCTCAGTTGACCGGAGCATAACGGGAGGCGGCAATGAACAAAAACGAACCAGATTATGGTCGTCTGGCGCTGGCCGGTTTGATCATCACGCTCCTCATCATTATCGGTTTTAGCGTATATTGGGTGGGCGAATCGACCCGCCTCGCCCATGCAGCCGACGACATTGCGACCGAGCGCGTCAAGCGCGGCAAACAGGTCTTCGAGAACCAGTGTGCGGCCTGCCACGGCTTTGAGGGCGAAGGCGGCGTCGGCCCGGCGCTCAACAACAAGAAATTGCTGAAAAACACGCTGGACGAAATTCTCTTCTCCGTCATTCGTTCCGGCATCCCGAACACCCAGATGCCCGCCTGGAGCGTGGAATTCGGCGGCCCGCTGACCGATGAGGATGTCCGCGATGTGGTGGCTTACCTGCGCTCCTGGGAACCCACCGCGCCGGAGATCGAGCCTGCAGCCTTCGAGCCCGACGCGGCGCGCGGCGCGCTGTTGTTTGCAAGCACCTGCGCCATCTGCCACGGCGATAATGGCACAGGCACCGACCGCGCCCCGGCGCTCAACGACCCTCAGCGC
>RFKO01000222.1 GCA_003694235.1 Anaerolineae bacterium | reverse complement strand
GCCATCCGGCGTCTGCCCCCGGTTTACCACCGCCAGATCAAAATCATTCTAGCCGCCTGTATGGTGCCTCTGGCGACGGATCTGCTCTACACCTTCAAGCTGACACCTCACCCGGAGATCGAGCCGGTGCCGCTGGCTTTTCTGGTAACCGGCGCGCTCATCAGCTACGGCATGTTTGGTGAGCAGCTTCTCAATTTATCCCCCATAGCCCGCGCCCGGCTGGTAGATGTGGTTCACGATCTGATGATCGTGGTGGACCAACGCGGCCAGATCACCGATCTCAATCATATCGCCCGTCAGCACCTTGGTCTGGAACATGTCGCCAGACTCCCCATTCCCATCACGGCGGAACAATGGCCGGATTTGCATCAGTGGGTCACCGAAGCCACCGATCGCCTGAGCGAGAAACACATCCTTCCCTCCCCCGACGGACGCCAATACGAAATCCAGGGCTTCCCGCTTCCCACCGCGGCGCAGCCGGAAGGCTGGCTGCTGGTACTGCGTGATATCACCGAGCAATTGAAGCTGGAACAGGATTTACGCGCCAGCGAGGCGCTTCATCGGGCGATCTCCGAAAACGCCTACCACGGCATCGCCGTGGTGCAGGATGGCCGCTTCCAGTTGTGCAATTCCCGCCTGAGCGAGATGCTGGAGACGCCACAGGAGGAGATCATCGGTCAGGATATTTTCCAGTTCCTGGCGCCATCGCATTACGACGAAGTGCGCCAGCGTTATCAACGCCGCACACAGGGCAGCGAGGAGCCACCCCGCTATCACACCATGCTCAAAAGCGCCTCCGGCCGCGAATTTCCCGCCGAACTCAACATCTCCGAGGTCGTCTATCACGGCGAACCGGCCCTGCTGGTCTATGTCCGCGATATGACTTCCCAGGTGCTCAGAGAGGAGTTTCTGCAAAAACAGGCGCGCCAGCAAAGGTTGCTCAACGAAATCACAAAAGCCGTCATCCAGAGCGGCAACCTGGAAGAAACGCTGAACATCCTGGCTGACCGGCTGGGAGAGCTGCTCTACGCCGACCATTG
This sequence comes from Anaerolineae bacterium, assembly GCA_003694235.1. GTDB lineage: Bacteria > Chloroflexota > Anaerolineae > Anaerolineales > UBA11858 > J130. The sequence continues at coordinate 2,760 of RFKO01000222.1, read as the reverse complement.
CCTGATTGCGCTGTGGGATGAGGAGAAACACAGCGCACAGGTGGCGGCTGCATCCGCAGGTCACAGCCTCACCCTCGGAAAGCAGGTCACCACGTTGACGCAAATCGCCTTTGAACAGCAAAAACCCCTGATCATCGAGGACAGCGAGCAATCCCCCCTGATCGATGAGGAATTCAGCCAGCGATTCCCCCTCCGCTCGATGCTGGTCATCCCTCTGCAAGCCGACAACCACAAGCTGGGCGCAGCGTTGATCGCCTTCACCCAACCACACACTTTTACAGGCGACGAAATCTCGTTGGGCGAGCAGGTCGGTCAGCAGATCGGGCTGGCGATTTACAAAAGCTACCTGCTCGAAGAGGCGCATCGCCGCGCCGTGGAAGCCGAAACACTGCGCCAGGCCAGTCTGTTGGTTACTTCAACATTACAGTTGGAACAGGCCATCCATCACATCCTGCAACAATTGCGCGAGGTCGTACCCTACGATAGCGCCTCGGTACAGTTGCTCCACGGAGAGGAACTCGAAATTGTCGGGCAGTATGGTTTCACCGAGCCGGAGAAAATCATCGGGATGCGTTTCTCCACCCACGCAGACAACCCCAACAGCATTGTGATTCAAACGCGGCAACCTCACGTGCTCCAGGATGCCCCCCTGGCATATAACGAATTCTCCCAACCGCCGCATGACCACATTCGCGGCTGGATGGGCGTTCCGCTCATCGTCCAGGATCGCATCATCGGCATGCTGGCCCTGGACAGCCGCACCCCCAACCGTTTCACCCCCGATCATGTTCGCATGGCTTCGGCGTTCGCCGCCCATGTGGCCATCGCCCTGGAGAACGCCCGCCTGTACGAATACACCCATCAACTGGCCATCACCGACTCGCTGACCGGCCTCTTCAACCGCCGCCACTTCATGGAAATCGCCCAACGCGAACACCAGCGCGCGCTGCGCTACCGGCGCCCGCTGGCCGTCATCATGATGGATCTCGACCACTTCAAGCGGGTCAACGACAAACACGGCCACCTGATCGGCGATCAAGTGTTGCGCGCCACGGCACTGGTGTGCCTGGATCACCTGCGGGAGACCGATGTGATGGCCCGCTATGGCGGCGAGGAATTTGTGTTCCTGCTGCCCGAAACGAACGGAATCTACCACCCGCACGAGAACGCTTCGGCAGCCGTTGCCGAGCGCCTCCGACAGGTCATCGCCGACAACGCCATCAAAACACAGGCGGGGGAAATTCACATCACGGCCAGCCTGGGGGTAGCCGATCTCTCACCGGAAAAAGAAAAACTCGAAACCCTGATCAATCGTGCCGACCACGCCCTCTACGTCGCCAAACAGCGCGGGAGAAACCGCGTGGTGACATGGACGCCCGACCTGCCGCCGATCAGCAATGGGCAATTTCCATCTCACTGACCCTTTACGTCCGCCCGCACCCCAGGGCCGCGTACTTCCCTAGGCGGTATTCAGTCCGGCGCGTAGCGATTGTAATCCATGCGATGGCGGGCGCGTAACAGGCTCAACAGGCGTGTCTTCTCCGCCGCCAAAACTGCCGCAGACCAGTGACATTCAGCGGCACAGATCGCTGCCACCTCGTCCAGCACCCGGGGGGTCAGCCGTCCCAGCATGGCGATCATCGTGCGGCGCAGCAACAAATCATCCAGATGCTGCACGTCCTCGCTGCTCGCCAACCAGGCGATCTCGCCGCGCGTGTACTCCGGCAATGAAGACAGGGGAGCGAGGGCATTCACGCCTTGCTGTTCCAGCAGATTCTCGACCAGCGTACCATAGCGGTTGAGCAGGCGGCTCACAAGCTCCCGCTCTCCCCCATACCGGCCGACCAGGCGATCGAGCCAGGTCTGTCGCGCCGTCTCGTCGGCAGGCCAGCCTTTGCCGCCGCCGATGGGCAGATCACGCGTCGAAAGGCGCCGCTCCCGTCCGAGAAAGCGCAACACCGCGTCGGCCGCCTCCTCCGAAAAGGCGCGGAAGGATGTCCACTTGCCGCCGACCAGGGACAGTACCGGCACATCCAGCGCCTCTCCCGCCGGCAGCACCTGCACCTTGTGATCACGGCTGATCTGCCCCGTCGTCCCCGTCTGCATCCGCCGCAACGGCCGCACGCCGGAGAAAGTGAAAACGATATGGGAACGGTTGACCTCTATATCGGGGAACACGCGTCGGATCATGGAGAAAAAGTAATCCACTTCCTCCTCGGTGATCACCGCTTCGTCCGGGTTTTCGATGCGAATGTCCGAAGTCCCAATCATCACGCGGTCGAAGAGGGGATAAATCAACACAATGCGGCCGTCATCGTTCTCGAAGAAAAACTCGTGCTCGCCGATGGCCTGTCGTAATTCAGGATGATCGAGCACCAGATGAGAGCCTTTTGTGCCGCCGATAAAGCGGGTATCCGCGCCCAGACAGCGGTTCACCCGGTCGATCCACGGCCCGGCGGCGTTGACCACAATGCGAGGGCGGATTTCGAGCATCTCCCCCCCGATCTCGTCCTTCAGATACACCGCCTGCCCATCGGCACCGACGGCGCGGACGTAGTTCAAAGGCACAGCCTCGGCGTTGGCTGCGACCGCGTCACGAATCAATTCAATCGCAATCCGCTCCGGCGAGGGCATCGCGCCGTCATAATACAGGGCGGCGAAAAGCACATCCGGATTCAGACGCGGGAACTTCTCCAGCGCCGCTTTGCGGTTGTAGAACACATGCCGCGGCACAGTGCGTTCGCGACCGGCGTAGAAGTC
>RFKO01000221.1 GCA_003694235.1 Anaerolineae bacterium | reverse complement strand
TGATCATCCGGCGCCCAGACAATCAGAATGCCCCCATCGATTTCGTAATCCCGATCAGGATCGGTCGTAGTGGACGCATAAGCGGTCGACCAGCCGGTGCCATCGCGCTCCTCCAGGAAAGGGCCGCCCCAGGTGTTGTCCCAGTACGCCACAGCAAAGATTTGCACCCCCAGGTCCTCCTCCCCGTCGTTGTCTACATCGTTCAGCGTACCCTGGGGCACAGCGGGCAGAGCCAGCTCAAAGCGCACTGTGTCCTCATCCACCAGTTCGACCGGCCCAATCGCCTGACTCTCCAGAGGGAAGACAAACTCCTTGTCCCGACGCACAAAACCGGTCTGGTCCTCCAGCATCACGAAGGCCTCAGAAAGCGTCTCAAGGAAAAAAGGTGAAGTAAACGGGATTTCACCGCTGACGAATACCGGCTCGTCTGGATTGGCCGCGCCGGGTTGCAACGGCATGGACGGCAATGGCGTAGGCGTATCCGCCTGGGGTTCTGAAAGCTGCGTTGGCCCGCCCATCACCGCCTGGCAGGCCAACGCAGCCAGAGCCATAAACACCACAACAAACAAAATCTTTCGCTTTTTCATATCACTGTTTCTCCTGACGTTTTTTCAGTTCCGTACTCACCAGTGAATGCTGAATGACCACTCTACGCCAAAGTATCCCACACCCTCAAGCAGTCCTCAAGGTGCGACACCGCCTTTTAAACGCCGAGGGGTCTGCGGTTGCCCCTCATTGGATGTCGTTCGCTGCGCCAGATGATTCGGGCTGCGCCCTAAGCATGACAGGGATGGACTTAAAGTGGTTGACAGCCCGGCACAACAAGGGTATAAGCAACCTGTGAACGTTCTCTCCATCAGCGATGTCATTGTCCCCTCGATTTACGCGCCGGGGTTGCGCGAGCGCTATCCGCACGTAGATTTCGTGCTCGCCTGCGGCGACCTGCCGTATTATTACCAGGAATTCATCATCAGCTCCCTGGACGTTCCGCTTTTCTTTGTGCGCGGCAATCACGACCCGGAAATCGAATATGGGGAGGGGGGGAATCGCACTCACCCGCACGGGGGTATAGACTTGCATCGGCGCGTGCTGGATTACCGAGGGGTTTTGCTGGCCGGCGTGGAAGGCAGCGAGCGCTACAAACCGCAGGGACGCTACCAGTATACCCAGGCGGAGATGTGGGGGCATGTGTGGGCGCTTACCCCCCTTCTGATGTACAACCGATTGCGTACCGGCCGTTATCTGGACGTGTTCATCTCACACGCTCCACCGTGGGGGATTCACGATAAAGACGACCGCGTTCACCGCGGCATCAAGGCTTTTCGCTGGTTGTTGAGCGTGTTCAAACCGCGCTATCACTTTCACGGCCACATCCACGTGTACTCCCCCAACACGGTGACCAAAACCCGATTCGAGGGAACCTGGGTGATCAACACCTACGGCTACCGCGAAACACAGCTGGAGCTACCCTGACAATCAGCGGCAAATCCAGAGAGGAATATCCGTTAGACGTAGCAGCTCATCAACCTCGCTGCCCAACACGACCTCAACCAGGGGGCTGGCGCGATAACCTCCCATCAAAATAAAATCGCAGCCTGTCTGATGCGCGCACGCCAACAGAATACGACTGCGTTGGCCGCCAGCGGGGGTGAGATATTCTGCAGAAATATCATAACTCGATAGATACGACCGCGCCCGCGCCTGCACCTCTGCCACATCGGTTTGAGGGTGCTCCACGGTCACAACGGTCAGCCGCGTCCCCCAGCGGGATGCCAGATATGCCGCCAGGAAAAGCGCTTCTTCCGATTTCGGCGAGCCGTTATACGCCAGGAGAGCATGTTCCAGCGAACTGACCTGCCCTGGCACAACCAGAATCGGACGCGGACAACGGCGCAGCATGGTACGGAAACCGGAGGTCAGGCGTCCGGCGATGGAATCATCGGGCGGATAGGAGAGGCGCGCTACAATCAGATCCGTCCAACGGGAGCGCTCGCAAACCACGCGGGCCACTGTTCCGCTTGCGACGGCAAAATGACCATGTACACCCCCCGTTTTGCACTGCTGCAAAAAAGTCTCTTCCATACCAGGCGGCGGTTCAGATTGCCCGGCGGGCAAAATGTGCAATCCCTGCACCTGCCCGTCTTCTCGTTGTGCCACCACAATCGCCTGTTGCAACGCCAGCCATTCATCATCATTTGCCGAAAGCGTCACCAACACGTGCTCAAACAACCGATCGTCTCGCGAGTCTGCTACATTCTGCCGCCACGCCCCGGGCGGAGGACCGGATTCCAGGGCATCAGGCGTGATCATGTCCAACACGCGCCTGGCCAGTTGACGCAAAGTCGTGGCGAGTTCTGCCGAATAGCGCGTGCGCAAATCCAACGCCGCCGCATCCAGGGGAACATGCCAACCAAGCGCTTCTTCTAATTCGGCGCGGTGGCGCGACAACCAGAGATACAAATCCGTCTCGGTGCGACCGGGAAAATGACGCAAAACGCCCTGCTCGCGGATCACCTGCACCACCGGCTGATAGACCTCATCATGCCAATGAACCACGGCCTCATCCCAGCTAACCGGTCGTCCCTCGTCAATTCCCATAAAGTAACGATGTACGGCAATGTGCTCCAGCAATTGCGGGTAACGCCCCGGCGCGGTGACGGTGAAATCGGTCTGCGGACGCAATTCATCCAGCCGTGTTTTCTCCAGAAACTCGGCCTGCTCGGACTTGATGATCAGGTCGTCCGGGCTGACATCCGGCGTCAGCGGCACCTTACTGCGAACCGGCGTGACATACGCCTGGATGGTTTTGGCTCCCAACTGTCGCGCCACCGAGACACGATGGTTGCCATCGAGCACAAAATATGCTTCGCCAATCTGATACACCTCAATCGGCGGCAGGCCGGTCATGCCGGTGGCTTTTTGCATCACATCCACCCAGCGCTGCTGGTCGCTGTCGCGGCG
>RFKO01000025.1 GCA_003694235.1 Anaerolineae bacterium | reverse complement strand
CGTGCAGCGGTTCGAGCAGGGCGGCGGCTTCGATCTGGACGGGAGAGGTTGTGCGGCGGGTGAAGCGCGTTGCCCAGCGGGCGAACTGGCGGCCGGCCCGCCGCGGCAGGGATGGCGGCGGCGGTGCTTTTTCCTCGCTGCTTGAGGCGGTGGAACTTTCGGGTTTGGTCAACGCGCCGCGCGGCGCGGGGAGCAGCCTGCCGCTTAGCAGCAAGATGAGCAGAGTCAGGCTGCCCGCGACGGCGAGCGCCACACCGATGGCCAGCGGCAGGTTTTGCCGAAGGACGCGGCTCAGGCGGACCGGGGCGCGCTGGATGTGCAGTCGGACGCGGTGCTCGATGGTGGATGATTTCAACCCCAGGCTGTCTTCCGCTTCCACCCGCAGGGTGAGTTCTCCCTCGTTGAGGAAGTTGCTCACGTCCCAGGCGAAACGGTCGAAAGGCGGCGCGGTGTTCTGTGCCACCGCTTGCCCGTTGACGTACAGGGTGGTGCGAGTCAGGTCGCGAGGGTGCCCATCGGCAAATTCGATGATGAGTTCCAGCGGGATGACATCGGGCGAGAACACGCCTTCGTCGTCCTCTTGCCGCGTGATCTCCAATGGCGGGGAGACAAAAATCGGGTTTGGAGGCTGTACTTCCAGCGAGAGCGTGAGTGGGGAAGGTATAGCCACTTCCGGTTCGCCAGCCAGGCTGGCAAAGAGCAGGTGCTCGCCACCGGTGTTGATGCGTGAGGTATAGGTCAGTTCGTAAAGGTAGCGCAGCGGTTCAAGGTAGGCATCCACCGGCGGCAGCTCTTCCTCGCCGGAGAAGAGGAAGAGCTCTCCGCCGCTCTGGGCGGCAAAGTTGCTGAGCTGGGTGATGGTTTCGCTCTGGGCCAGGACGCGGGAGCCGATCAGCCAGATCGAGATGCGGATGTGGTTTTGCTCGGCCAGGGCGCTCAGACTGGGCAGCGCGGCCAGGCTGGCCTGGTTGGGCGGGGCGGTGATCAGCAGCACGCTGCGCCCCATACCCTGGCGCGGCGTGGGTTCGGCGGCGATGGCCAGGGCGCGCGTGAGCGCATCCAGACCGGGCACGGTCGCTTCCGGGTTGGGAGCGAAGGCTTGCAGCGCACTGTGCAACTCCTGCCGGCTGGCGAGGTGCAGTTCTTCGTAGTTCTGGTTGGTGGTCAGGCTGAGGTCGTCCACCTCCTCGCCGACGTTGCCGGTCATCCAATCCGTCAGCGCCTGCAAGGCGCGTTCGTAGCGTGTCACCCCTCTGCTGTCGCGAATGGCAAACGAAGCCCCGCTGTTGATGGCAAGAACGAATTGGGTGCCCACGCGCTGCTCGTTCAGGCTTTCTACGGCCACGGTGCGTTCGTCTTCCAGCAGGCGGATGTCCGCCGGCGCAAGGTCGTGGCGGAAAGCCCCTTGCGGATCGAAGGCGCGCAGTCGGGCGGTGATGCGGGGGAAGGCGGATGAGTCGACGTCGAACAGGATGAGTCGCCCTGCCCCCTGCGCGTCCGCAGTGAAGACGCCGATCAGCAGGGCGAGCAGCACCGGAATGGCGCTGCGGAGAAAGGTTTTCATAGGACGCGATTCTAGCACAGGCGCGCCGAGCGTTGTTTAAGCGGTTTCGATGGCCTCTGCCGGCATGTTCAACTGGCGGTAGGTCAGCGTCCAGGCGGTTTCGATGTAGGCCTGCAACCCGCTGTTCAGTATCAGCAAGACCGGCAGATAGATGACCAGGCACAGGCCGGCGATGGCCAGGCCGCCGCCGAAGAACCAGTCGTTCTCTGTGAGCGTGCCGCTGATCGTGCCAATGACCGCCGGAAGGATGATGAACAGTGTGGGGAGCGCGATGATGAAGCGCACGATGGCGCCGCCAATGCCCAGGATGAGTCCCATCAGCAGGTAGTTGCCCAGATTGGCACGGAACACCTCCCAGCCGCGCTGAACGGCGTTCAGGATGTTCAGGTCCTCGATGATCAGCGCCAGGTTGGCCTGTTCGATCAGGATGCCTGCGGCCCAGAAGAGAGGAAGCAGCAGACAGATCAGCGGCAGGAAGCACAGGAAGAGCACCCCGGCGGTGATCGCGCCGAGAACGACCATCGGGACGACGAGCAGCATGATCAGGGCAAAAATCGCCAATCCCAGCAGCAGATTCAGCCCCAGCACGCGCCAGAAGAACGGTTTGATGTTTTCCAGCCGTTGTGCGAAAGCGAGTTGACCGACGCCGTCCTCGGCCAGCATGGCGCCTTGCACCAGGCCGACGCGCCCGGCGGTTTGCGCCAGCAAGGCGATGATCCAAAACAATACGACTACGGTGAAGATCGCCGCGATGATGCCCACAATCTGGCCGGTATCCGCGTGGGCGAAAAAGCGTTCTATCTGGGAGAAGAAGCGTCTTAGAGCCGGGGGAAGCGGGGCGCCGGATGAACCATCGCCTCCTGCTGAGTAGTTGAAATTGCCTCCGCTTCCTCCTCCGCGTCCACAACTGGCCAGGAAGCCGAACAGCCAGAGAATTTTGTGCTTCCAGATGATTTGCCATGAGCGGCGCATTATGTAATCGAAGTCCATGTTTTCCTCCGCGGTGTTCATTCCCATTCGATAGTGGCCGGCGGTTTGCTGGTGATGTCGTACACCACGCGATTGACGCCGGCGACCTCGTTGACGATACGGTTGGCCACACGTCCCAGTATATCATGGGGCAGACGCGCCCAATCGGCCGTCATGAAATCCTCTGTGGTCACGGCGCGCAGCACGATGGTCTCCTGATATGTGCGTTGATCGCCCATCACGCCGACCGAGCGCACGGGCAGCAGCACGGCGAAGGCCTGGGAGACGCCGCCTGATGCCTGTTGGCGATGGGGAAGCAGTCCGGCGGCTTCCAATTCCTGCAGGAAGATGGCGTCAGCCTGGCGCAGTCGCTCCAACCGCTCCCAGGTGACCTCACCCAGGCAGCGAACGGCCAGTCCGGGGCCGGGGAAGGGTTGCCGCCAGACGATGTGCGCTGGCAGCCCCAGGGCTTCACCCACGGCGCGCACCTCGTCTTTGAACAACTCGCGCAGCGGCTCGACCAGCTGGAAATCGAAGTTTTCCGGCAGACCGCCAACATTGTGATGGCTTTTGATGCGGTGGGCGTGTGCCTTATCCGGGGCGCGCGACTCAATCACGTCGGGGTAAATCGTCCCCTGCACAAGAAAAGGAGGGTTGCCCAGGCTTTGCGCATATTCTTCAAAAATGCGGATGAATTTTTCCCCGATGGCGCGGCGTTTGGCCTCGGGATCGGTGAGCCCTTTCAGGGCCTGAAGGAAATCCTCTACCGCATTGACGGCGGTTAACTGCACGCCGAGGTGCTGGCGGAAGGTGCGCACCACCAGTTCGGGTTCTCCCTGCCGCAGCAAGCCGGTATCCACGAAGATGGCTTTGAGCTGGTTGCCCACGGCGCGGTGTACCAGCGCGGCGGCCACGCTGGAATCCACGCCGCCGCTGATGGCGGCCAACACGTTCTGGTCGCCGATCTGGCGGCGTAGCGTCTCGATGGTCTGGTGGATGATGGATTGGGGTGTCCATTCCGGGCGCGCGCCGCAAATGTCCACCGCGAAGCGGCGCAGGATTTCGCTTCCCTGAGGGGTGTGATGCACCTCGGGGTGAAACTGCACCCCGTAATAATGGCGTTTGGGGTCTCCCATCGCGGCGAAGGGGGCGTTCTCGGTGCTGGCCAGCGCCTCGAAGCCGGGGGGAAGCGCCTCGATGCGGTCGCCATGAGACATCCACACGAGTTGTTCTCCGACCGGCAGCAGCGGGTTGGATGCCGTCACGCGAATGTGCGCCGGGCCGTATTCCCGCCGCTCTGCCGGCGCCACCCGCCCCCCCAAGGCGTGCGTGAGCGCCTGCATGCCGTAGCAAATCCCCAGGATGGGCAATCCGCTTTCGAAGACGGCGGCCGGGATTTTTGGCGCCTCTGAAGCATAGACCGACGCCGGCCCGCCGGAGAGCACAAAACCTTTGACCTGCGGCGTGATGTGTTCGCGCAACGGCGCGTCCCAGGGAAGCAGCCGGCAGAAGATGTTTTGCTCGCGCAGCCGGCGGGCAATCAGTTGGGCGTATTGGGAGCCAAAATCGAGCACCAGCAGCGTGTCGGGCATGGCGATACTCAGGCAAAGATGATCTGATCGCCTTCCATGGACTGGATGGCCACCAGGGAGTGAATGGGCACGCCCAGCGGTTCGAGGCGTTTGCGGCCTTCTTCGAAGGTCTTCTCGATCAGCGCGCCGATGCCGACGATGCGTGCGCCGGCAGCCTCGGCCAGGCGCACAAGCCCGAGAATGGTCGCCCCACTGGCCAGGAAGTCGTCAATGATCAGCACCCGTTCTCCATTGGCCAGGTATTCGGGTGAGACGATTAATTCAACCATCCGTCCTTTGGTGTGCGAGGGCGCCAGCGTGAGCAGCACCTGGTCGGGCATGGTGACGGGCTTGTGTTTGCGCGCGTATACCACCGGCAGGTTCATGTGGATGCCGGTGGTCACCGCCGGCGCGATGCCGGAGATTTCGGCGGTCAGGATTTTGGTGGCGCTGACATGCGCGAAAAGGCGGGCAAATTCCCGACCGGCCTCGTACATCAGCACCGGATCAACCTGGTGGTTGATAAAGCCATCTACTTTGAGGATACCGTTGCCCAGGTTGCGGCCGTCGCGACGGATGCGATCCTTGAGCGCTTGCATAACTGTTGAGCCTCCTGTGGTATGAGATGGGTTGGGGAATGTGCCGGTGTGAGGCGGTATGGCCGCCCTGTGGCATTATAACATTCCCATGGATAGGCCGTGCTATAATGCCGTTGTTGCATCTCGCTGGTGGAATTTGATGGCGCAACTGGCGGATATATGTCCATTGAAAGCTGGCGCACCGTTCAGATTAAGCGCAGGTCATTCACCTCTGTGGGGATGACGGGTTGCCTGTTCGCCTTGCTGGTGGTTGGCTTGCTGGCGCTGAATGTGATTTTGTGGTGGCAGCCGTTGCCTGTAGCGCAGGCTGAGCAGGATACGCCTGCCGCTACGCTGACCTCTTCCGCTTCACCGACGGCGAGTGCGTTGCCATCTGCCACTCCTTCTTTCACGCCGTCGCCAACTGCCTCGCCTACTCCCACGCGCCGACCCACCTCAACACCGACCGCTTCATCTACACCCCCACCGGTGCCGACGCGTTACGTCTCTCCCACGCCGCCGCCGAGCGTGTTGCTGGGGGATTTCATCGGTCATCCGCAAACTTACTCGCTGAGCTGCGAAGCGCGGGCAGCTGCCGACTGGGCGACCTACCTCGGCGTGCCGGTGGACGAACTGGCCTTTCAGTCTCATCTGCCGCTTTCCGATAACCCGCACAAAGGCTTTGTGGGGAATGTTCGAGGGGGGTGGGGGCAGGTGCCGCCGCATGATTACGGTGTGTACGCCGAGCCGGTGGCCTCGTTGTTGCGCTCGTACGGCCTGCCGGCGCGCGCGGTGCGCAATTTCTCCTGGGAGGGCATTCAGGGGCAATTGGGTGTCGGTCGGCCGGTGATTGTATGGGTGGTGGGGCGAGTTGGTCTGGGAACGCCCATAGCGTACACCGCCTCTGATGGTATGCAAACGGTGGTGGCGCGCTTTGAGCATGTGGTAGTGGTGATCGGTTACGAGGGGAATGATGTGATCATTCAGGACGGCGCGCAACGCTATCGGCGCGCTCTGCAGGATTTCCTCAAATCGTGGGAGGTGCTGGGGCGCATGGCCGTGATTTACCAGCCTTAAGCGAAGAAGTTCAACTTCTGGGAGAAGTTGAACTTCTTCTATTGGATGGCTTACTCTTGCGGTTTGTCCTGGATTTCGAGTAGTTCGACCTCGAAGATCAGGGTGGCGTTGGGGGGGATGACGCCGCCAGCGCCGGTTTCGCCATAAGCCAGATCAGGAGGAATGACGATCTGGCGTTTGCCGCCCACTTTCATCCCTAACAATCCCTCTTCCCAGCCGGGGATCACCATGCCGGCACCCAACTCGAAGGAGAACGGCTCACCGCGGTCGTAGGAGTTGTCGAAGGGTGTGCCATCTTCCAGCCAGCCGGCATAGTTCACCACCACGATCTGGCCTTCCTGCGGTGAGTCGCCCTCGCCCTCTACGATATCGTAGTATTTGAGGCCGCTTTCCGTGGTGGTGTAGTCCTCGGCGTTCACTGCGGTCATTTTCGGTGGGATGGTGAGATCGGTAACTTCGATTTCCATCACCAGGGTGGCGTTGGGGGGAATATCGCCGGCGCCCTGGTCTCCGAGGGCCAATTCTGGCGGGACGATCAGCAGACGCTTGCCGCCCACTTTCATACCGGTGACGCCTTCCTCCCAGCCAGGGAATACCGTATCGCCGCGGCCGACGACGAAACGGATCGGCTGGGTGTAGTAGGAGGAGACGATGAATTTATCGCCGCTCTCCTCCTGCACCCAGATCACGTAGTGGGTGGTGGCGGTGCTAAACTCTTCCACCGTCTCGCCGTCGCCTGTCACCAGGTCAACGTATTGCAGGCCGCTGTCGGTGGTGGTGAGGTCGGCATCGCTGTAGGTGGATGGTTGCGGCGGTTGCTCGGCGGAGATCAGCTCCACATCCAGGATGAGTTGAGCGTTCGGCGGGATGAAGCCCATGCCTTCTTCGCCGAAGGCCAGTTCGGGGGGCAGCACCATTTTGGCGCGCTGGCCGACTTTCATCATCGCCATGCCCTCTTCCCAGCCGGGGAGGAGTTGCTCGCGCCCCATGATGGCTACAGCGGGAGAGCCTTCGACCCGCGTGTTGATCAGTTCGGTGCCATCGGCCAACGTGGCTACCACCTCCATGACCAGGATGTCGCCTTCCTGCGGGGTCGGCCCGTCGCCTGGTTCGGTCTCCAGAAATTGCAGGCCGCTTTCGGTGACCTCGGCACCCTCCAGCACGACCGGTTCGAGCGTTGGCATGGCCTCACCCAGGTCGAGCGTGACCACCGGCGTTTCAACGGGCGTTTCCGTTTCGCCGTTCGCCGGTTGACAGGCGCTCAACCCCACTGCCAGGAGCAGCAGAGCGGTGAGCGCCGTGATGAGATATTTGTTGTGGTTCACAGATACTTTCTTCCTTTCGGGTCAAGAAAAAACTCCAGGCCACCTTCGACCTGGAGTGAAAACACCAGATGCGGTGCGGCGACATTGTATCACGTTCAGATGGCTATGTGCCCTCCTGCCAGGAGTTCAGGTAACGGATTTGCTCCTCGGTGAGCACGTCGATCTTCACGCCCATGGATTCCAGTTTCAGGCGGGCGATCTCTTTGTCAATTTCCTCCGGCACGGAGTACACGGTTTTCTCCAGCTTGTCGGCGTTTTTGACCATGTACTCGGCGCTGAGGGCCTGGTTGGCAAAGGACATATCCATCACGCTGGCAGGGTGACCTTCGGCCGCGGCCAGGTTGATCAGACGGCCTTCACCCAGCAGGTGAATGGTACGGCCATCCGGCAGCACGTAAGCCTCCACGAAGGGGCGCACCAGGCGCTTTTCCACCGCCATCTCTTCCAGCGCGGGGATGTTGATTTCCACGTTGAAGTGGCCGGAGTTGGAGACGATGGCCCCGTCTTTCATCACCTCGAAGTGGTGTTTGTCGATCACATTGATGTCGCCGGTCAGGGTGCAGAAGATGTCCCCGATGGGGGCGGCCTCGATCATCGGCATCACGCGGAAGCCGTCCATCACCGCTTCCAGCGCTTTGAGCGGGTCGACCTCGGTGACGATCACGTTGGCGCCCATACCGCGAGCGCGCATCGCCAGCCCGCGGGCGCACCAGCCGTAACCGGCCACCACGAAGGTCTTGCCGGCCAGCAGGATGTTGGTGGCGCGGATGATGCCGTCGATGGTGGACTGACCGGTGCCGTAGCGGTTATCGAACAGATGCTTGGTCATGGCGTCGTTGACGGCGATGACAGGGAACTCCAGCGCACCGTCCATCGCCATGGCTTTGAGGCGGATCACGCCGGTGGTGGTCTCCTCGGTGCCGCCGATCACATTGCCCAGGTTCTCGCGCCGGTCTTTGTGCAGTGTGGAGACCAGGTCAGCACCGTCGTCCATGGTGATGTGCGGCTTGTGGTCAATCGCGGCGTTGATGTGCTTGTAATAGGTTACATTGTCCTCGCCCTTGATGGCGTAAACCGGGATTTCGTCGTGCATCACCAGCGAGGCAGCCACGTCGTCTTGCGTGGAGAGCGGGTTAGAGGCCACCAGCACCAGGTCTGCGCCGCCGGCTTGCAGGGTGCGAGCCAGGTTGGCGGTTTCGGTGGTCACATGCAGGCAGGCGCTCATGCGGATGCCTTCCAGCGGGCGTTCTTTCTTGAAACGTTCGTAGATTGAGCGCAGCACGGGCATTTCGCGTTCCGCCCACTGAATGCGCCGTCGTCCGCCTTCGGCGAGTTTGGGGTCTTTGATGTCGTAATTCATTCCTTACTCCAGTTTGGTT
>RFKO01000220.1 GCA_003694235.1 Anaerolineae bacterium | reverse complement strand
GGGTGGGGGTGATGGTAGGGGTATAGGAGACCGCCGGGGTGGGGGTGATGGTTGGGGTGCGGGTGATGGTCGGGGTGCTGGAAATGGTCGGTGAGAGGGTGATGGAGGGGGTGAACGTGGGCGTGGCAGAGGGGGGATAAAAGCTGTAGGCAATGGGTTCGGCATACCCGTTGACTACATAGGCGAGACCGCCCAGCAGGAAGAACAGCATGACCAGCCGCCAGCCTCGTACCATGGCTTCGCGCCGCATGCGGAAGTACGGGATGCGGCGGGCGCTCCCGATGGCGCGCACGCCGCTCCATAGGCTGAACACGGCCAGCAGCGCGAAGACGATTGTGGCGGTGATGACGCCGGTACGGATATCCAGGTTGAGGGGCATTTATTTGCCTCGTTCTCCTGCGACCACCGGATTGACCAGTTCCCCGATGCCTTCGATGTGTACGCGTACCTCATCGCCGGGGTTGAGGGGGCTGACACCTGCGGGGGTGCCCGTCAGGATCAGGTCGCCCGGCTCGAGGGTCATCACCGAGGAGGCAAAGGCGATCAACTGGGGCACGGAGAAGACCATGTCTCGCGTGGATGCCATCTGCCGCATTTCGCCGTTGACGTGGCAGGTGATCAGCACGTCGGTGGGATCCAGCGAAGTTTCGATCCACGGGCCGAGCGGGCAGAAGGTGTCGAAGCCTTTGCCGCGTGTCCACTGACCATCGCTCATCTGCAGGTCGCGCGCCGTGACATCGTTGGCCACGGTGTAGCCCAGAATATAGTCTCCGGCTTCTTCGGGAGAGATCCAGCGGCCGCGTTTGCCAATCACAACAGCCAGTTCCGCCTCGTGTTCGACCTGCTGGGATTGTGGCGGCAGCACGATTTCCTCGCCCGTAGCGATCACCGCGGAGGGCGGTTTGAGGAAAATCAACGGCACTTTTGGCACTTCGGCCTGGTGTTCGGCTGCGTGGGCGGCGTAGTTTCGCCCCACACAGATGATTTTGGATGGCTGGACGGGGGCGAGCAGGCGCACCCTGGAGCGTTCGATACGCGGCTCGCCTCGGCGATAGGTGCCAAAGATATCTCCCTCGATTGGGCCAATCAGGTCGTCTCGAACCCAGCCGTAAGCCGGGGATCCATTTTGGGAAAGATAACGAACGATGCGCATGGTGCTTGCTCCTGATGAATAGCAACTGGTGCGTTTTTCAGAGTCTATCACAAAGTAGCCGAATCCAGTGCGAGTAACATGCCGGCCAGGGCATCCAACCCGGAGGAGTTGCCCCAGCCGAGCAATTCGTCAATCACTGCCGTGTGGGGCAGCGGAGCGCCGGCAAGGGCGTCCAGGGCGCGGATCAACCGTTCGTCGGCATGACCTTTCCCCGCGGCGTAGACCAGCGCCGCGCTGACAGCGGTGCTGGCGGTGCGCACGCTTTCCGTCAGGCGCAAATGCAGGCGATTGAGGTTCACCCGGATCTCGGCCGGGACGACCCAGCGGTGCAGAGCCAGCAGCATTCCCAGCAGCAGGTCGTCGCCGGAGGGCGTAAGCCCTCTACCCCATCCGACCAGTGGGCGGGCGAGGTCGGGGATGTCCTGCCAGCGATTGCGGCGCAACGAATTGCGTATAGCCACAATAGATTGATAAAGCAACGCTCCCACCTTCTCCTCTCTCCCTGATACAGCGCCTAGCAAGGGACTCGGCCGCCTGTCGTACGCGAGCAAAGCGAGTTGCCGCTGCGGAGTCAGCGGTCCGGCGGGGCGGGGGGGCGGCTGCCAGATGGCGGCACTGCGAAGCTGGAATTGCAAGCGCGCCGCGGGGATTTGAATCCCCTCTCTCGTGGCTAATGCCTGCATACCGCTTTCCAGTTTTTCGAGGTCTTGCGCCTGATGCGGCGCGATGTTGACCGTCCACGGGCCGCGAAAAGGCTGGGGGGTGAGAAATAGCACACCCATCTCTTCGGCGCGCAGAAAAATCCCCCGGCTGGTGAGACCCCAAACAGTAAGAGGGTGTTCCTCTGAACATAAAGAAAGCGTAAAAAAACCAGTTGTCAGACATCTGACATTTGACAGGCCCATACCGACGGCATTATAATCTATTCCCCAGGAGGATGTTCGCGGGCCTTCTGGGTTTGGCTGAACCAAGTGGTCTGACACTGGAGGCGCCGTTGATGCAGTCGTTGAAGGATATTCGGGTGGTGGACCTCACCCGCGCGCTGGCAGGGCCTTTCTGTACCATGATGTTGGGGGATTTGGGTGCAGATGTCATCAAAGTGGAACGTCCAGGCAAGGGCGATGAAAGCCGCGGCTGGGGGCCGCCGTTTGTCGGCGAGGCTTACGAAGGTTATCCGGGGGAATCGGCTTATTTTCTGTCCAACAATCGCAACAAGCGCAGCATCACCATCAACCTGAAGTCCGCCGAGGGGCAGGAGATCATGCGCAGGCTGATCGCCTGCTCGGATGTGTTCGTGGAGAATTTTCGCACCGGTGTGTTGGACGAGATGGGCCTGGGGTACGACGACCTGAAGCAGGTCAACCCCAGGCTGATTTATTGCTCCATCAGCGGGTATGGTCGCACAGGGCCGTATGCCCGGCGCCCCGGTTACGACGCCATTCTGCAGGCCGAGGGCGGGCTGATGAGCATCACCGGCCCGGTTGAGGGGCCGCCCTCGCGGGTTGGCGTGCCGATCATCGATATCACCACCGGCATGTTTGCTGCCACGGCTATTCTGGCCGCCCTGCGCGAGCGCGACCGCAGCGGGCAGGGACAGCACATTGATGTCTCTTTGCTGGATGTCAGCGTGGCGCTGCTGGCGAATGTGGCCGGAAATTACCTGATCGGCGGCGTTGAGCCGCCGCGCCTTGGCAACGGTCATCCCAATATCGCGCCGTACGGCGCCTTTCGGGCTCAAGACCGCTGGTTTGTGCTCGGCGCGGCCAATGAACGCCAGTGGGCCTTGCTTTGTGAAGTGCTTGAGCGCCCCGATCTGAAGGACGATCCGCGTTT
>RFKO01000219.1 GCA_003694235.1 Anaerolineae bacterium | reverse complement strand
GGAGAGAATAGCCATCTCCTGAATGCCATCGTACCCGGCGCCACAGCCCAGGCGCGCCAATGCGGCCTGCACCTCTTCGGCGCTGAAGGCCAGTTTTTCGCGTAACTTCAGCGTTGCCGTGTTGTGGTTTATGCCGACGCAGTGTATGTGGATGTGTTTTTGCATGTGGCCTGGTGTCCTGTGTTTGTGAACGCTTTCGCATTCATTGTAGGGGCATGTGCCCTGAAACCCTATGCAGGTTTTTCGATGTTTAGATTAAAAATGCTTGAAAGTGCAACTGCGTTATAATACGCCCCTGAGTTCAAAGACTGGATAGCGATATGGAAGAGAGATTGCAAAAGGTGATGGCGCGCGCCGGGATTGGGTCTCGCCGGGCGTGTGAGAAACTGATCGAGGATGGGTTTGTGCTGGTCAATGGGCAGCGCGCTCATCTGGGGATGAAAGTTGATCCGCAACGGGATCGCATCGTTGTACAGGGTGAGCCGCTCCAGGGAGCGGAAGATTTCGTTTATATCGCCCTGTACAAACCGCGTGGCGTGATTTCGTCCGTCACTTCGCCTGATCCCCGGCCAACGGTGCGCGATCTGGTGGATATCCCCGGTCGCCTGTACCCGGTGGGGAGACTGGACGTTGAGAGCGAAGGTCTGATTTTGCTCACCAACGATGGCGCATTAGCCAACCGGCTCACCCATCCCCGCTATGGCCATGAAAAAGAGTATCATGTGCTGGTCGCGCGTCAGCCAGATGCCAGACAGCTGGCTGCCTGGCGACATGGTGTGGTATTGAAAGATGGTTATCGTACCCGGCCTGCTAAAGTACGCCTCCTGCGCAAGCAGGGCAAGGGGGCCTGGCTGCAGCTGATTCTGCGAGAGGGGCGTAAGCGACAGATCCGTGAGATGGGGCGTATGACCGGGTTGCCGGTAGTCCGCATTTTGCGGGTGCGCATAGGAAACCTTAAATTGGGCAATTTGAAGCCGCGCCAGTGGCGTTATCTCACGCCCGCCGAGGTGGCGGCTCTGAAATCTGGTAGCAAGGGAAAATCAACATGACATCATCTCACACCCAAACCGATACCTGGTTGGATCAGCCGGTGTTGCAAAACCTGCCGCTCCGGCGCGAGACGCTGATTTTTGCCGTGATTCTGATTCTGGCGGTCGTTACCCGCTTTTATGATCTGGGGGCACGGGTGATGAGCCATGACGAGAATTCGCATGTGTATTATTCCTGGCAGCTCTCGCGCGGCGGGGGTTATGTGCACACCCCGCTGACCCACGGCCCTTTTCAGTTTCACATCGTCGCTCTCTCATACTTTCTGTTTGGCGATAGCGACTTCACCGCCCGCATCCCTGCCGCGTTGTTCGGCATCGCGGTGATCGCTTTCATGTGGGCATGGCGCCGTTACCTTGGCCGCACAGGTGCGCTGGTGGCTGCTACTTTATTGTTGATTTCTCCTTTTATGTTGTATTATTCGCGCTATGTTCGAAATGATATTTTTTCGGCTTTGGCCGGTGTGGTGATGTTGTGGGCCGTGCTGCGGTATCTGGAAAGTGGCGAGGCGCGCTACACATATTGGATGACCGCTGCCGCCGTGTTGCACTACACTGCTAAGGAGACAGCCTTCATTTACTCGGCGCAGATTCTCCTGTTTCTGGGATTGTTGTTCGTTCACCGCCTCAGCCGCCGTGAGTGGCCCCGCCCGGAGATGCGCGCGCCGTTTTTCTATGCCTTGATGCTGGCGGTGATTTTCCCGATGTTGGGTATAGGAGCACAGCGTTTTCTCGCTCCTGCCGCGGAGAATCCCGGAAAGCCGGTCTGGCTGATTTCCGGTTTTGGTCTCGCAGCCCTGGCGCTCCTCGGCGCATTGTGGGCTGCGCTGACGGGGTTTTCCTGGCAGCGACTCAAGAGCGAGCGCGCTTTTGGCCTCATGCTGCTGCACTTTACGCTGATTTTGCCTCAGTTGGCGCCCTTCCCGGTCAAAGCGTTAGGCTGGGACCCCCTGGATTACAGCCCCGCGGGCATGTTGCGCACCGGCGTTTTTCTCGTCATCCTGGCCGCAGGGAGCGTTGCCGCCGGCGTGGCCTGGGATGCCAACCTGTGGCTGACCAACGCGGCGATTTTCTATATCCCCTTTACCATCCTGTATACCACCGTATTTACCAACGGCTCCGGCTTTTTCACCGGAATGGTTGGTTCGTTGGGCTACTGGCTGGCGCAACAAGGCGTGCAGCGTGGTAGCCAGCCGTGGTACTACTACATTCTGGTGCAGGTGCCCATGTACGAATTCCTGCCGCTGCTTGGGAGTCTGATAGCCGGGGGCATGGCGCTGGTGGGTGGACGGAGGTCATCTTTCAGGGAAGATCAGCCAGATGTCTCCCCTGTGGTGCCCCTTCTATCCTTCTGGGTGGTGACCAGCATTCTGGCCTACACGCTGGCCGGGGAAAAAATGCCCTGGCTGACCGTCCACATCGCCTACCCTCTGATTTTGCTGGCCTCCTGGGGCCTGGGGCGGCTGATCGAGAATGTGGACTGGGCGGCCGTGCGCAGCCGCCGCGGGGTGCTGGTTCTGTTATTGATCCTGCTCTTTTTGCTCAGTTTCAGCACCGCGCTGGGTATTCTGTTGAGCAACAATCCTCCCTTCCAGGGTAAGGAAATTGACCAACTGGCGCGCACCAATGCCTTCCTGCTGGCGGTGGTGATGAGCGCAATCGCGCTGGTCGGCCTTTTCCGCTGGATCGAGGACTGGGATTTGCTGGAATTGGGACGCCTGACGCTGCTGACATTTTTCGCCTTTCTGGCCGTGCTGACGGCGCGGGCGGCCTTTCGGGCGGCATATGTCAACTATGATTACGCCACCGAATATCTGGTTTATGCCCACTCTGGCCCAGGCCCGAAAATCGCCCTGCAACAAATAGAAGAACTTTCCCGCCGCACGACGGGCGGTCTGGATATGGTGGTGGCATACGACGATGAAACCACCTATCCTTTCTGGTGGTATCTGCGGAATTTCCCCAATCAGCGCTACTTTGGCGCCAATCCCACGCGCGATCTGCGCGATGCGCCGGTCATCCTGGTGGGCGACAACAATTTTCAGAAGATTGAACCGGTGGTGGGCAACGCTTATGACAAGTTTGAGTATGTTCGCATCTGGTGGCCAAACCAGGATTACTTCAACCTGACCTGGGAGCGTGTGAAGAACGCCTTGTTTAACCGCGAAATGCGGTCGGCTATCTTCCAGATCTGGTTGAATCGCGATTACACTCAGTATGCTGCTCTCACGGGAAAACAGGCGGAGTTCAACCCTTCCACCTGGGTGCCTGCAGACCGCATGCGTCTGTACGTGCGCAAGGATATCGCGGCCCAGGTGTGGAATTACGGCGAAGTGCCGGTTGTGCCTGAGCCGGTGCAAGCCGATCCTTACGAGGGGAAGGGCATCACCCTGATGGCCGAAGCGATCTTTGGGGAGAACGGTACGCAGCCGGGAGAATTTGAACGCCCGCGGGACGTGGCCGTTGCTCCCGACGGCAGCATCTATGTGGCCGATACCGGTAATCACCGCATCCAACACATCGGCATCCAGGGAGAGGTGTTGCACGTTTGGGGTACTTTTGCCGATAGCTCGCAGGGGCCGGCGCATCCTGGCACGTTCTACGAACCCTGGGGAGTGGCCGTCGGCCCGGATGGCAGCGTGTATGTAGCCGACACCTGGAACCATCGCGTGCAAAAGTTCACCGCCGAGGGCGAATTCATCACCCAGTGGGGGTACTTCGGCCAGGGTGAAACGGCCACTGCCTTCTGGGGGCCGCGCGATGTGGTGGTGGACGGCTCGGGGCGTGTGTACATCACCGATACCGGCAACAAACGCGTGGTGGTGTTTGATGCAGACGGCAACTTCATCACCTCGTTTGGCTCCGCCGGCCTGCTGGCAGGCCAGTTCGACGAACCGGTCGGCCTGGCGGTGGATGCCCAGGGACGGGTATATGTGGCTGATACCTGGAATCAGCGCGTGCAGGTGTTTGAGCCGGATGAGAGTGGACTGCACTATGCGCCGGTGTTGGAATGGCCAATCGTGGGGTGGTATGGACAATCGCTGGATAACAAACCCTATCTGGCGGTGGATGAGGCCGGCCATGTGTACGTCAGCGACCCGGAAGGCTATCGCATTCTGGAGTTCTCCACGGAGGGTGAGTTTATTCGCTACTGGGGTGACTTTGGCGACGGGCCAGACGGCCTCAACCTGCCTGCCGGCCTGGCGGTGGATGCACAGGGCCGTCTGTGGGTGGCAGACGCGGGTAATCATCGCATCCTGCGTTTCTCGCCGCCGGAGTGAGGGGCATTAACCACGGAGCCGCGGAGTGCACTGAGTTTGGCTGCCAGTTTCACAGAGTTCTCCGTGGCTCTGTGTTTGATTTCCTGCGACGTGTGTAAGTACTGGATGAGAAGGAAACGTTTCTCATGCTGCTGTAATCTGTCTGGACTACAATGTAGATACGTTTAGTCCAAAACAGAAAGGTGCGAGATGAGAGACATTCCCTCTTCCGAAATTACCCCCGAAGCCGTGTATCTCTCGCGGCGAGCGTTCCTCAAGAGTATGGGGATTCTGACAGCCGGGGCAGGTGTGCTGGCAGCCTGCGGGCCGGCGCTCGTTCCCACCTCTACATCTGACCCTTCGGGAGAGCAGCCTTCTGCAGGTGCAACTACCGATGAGTTGGGCGATCCGCTGAATACCTACGACGAAATCACCCATTACAACAATTACTACGAGTTCAGCACCGATAAACAAAGGGTGGCCGAGCTTGCCGAGGGTTACCCGACCTCGCCCTGGGAGATTCAGGTTGGCGGACTGGTGCATAACCCGAAAACCTACTCGCTTGACGATCTGCGCAAGTTTGAAATCGAGGAGCGCATCTACCGTTTGCGCTGCGTGGAAGCCTGGTCAATGGTCATCCCGTGGCTGGGGTTTCCGCTGCACAAACTGCTGGCCGAGGTTGAACCCAAAGCCGAGG
The DNA here is from genome assembly GCA_003694235.1 of Anaerolineae bacterium. Lineage (GTDB taxonomy): Bacteria > Chloroflexota > Anaerolineae > Anaerolineales > UBA11858 > J130. The sequence continues at coordinate 8,231 of RFKO01000219.1, read as the reverse complement.
CGAAGTACGTGCGCTTTGAGTCGGTCTATGACCCTGAGCGCATGCCCGGCATCCGCCAGAACCCGTGGTATAGCTGGCCTTATGTCGAAGGTCTGCGCCTGGACGAGGCCATGCACGAACTCACCATTCTGGCGACCGGCCTGTATGGCAAAGACCTGCTGCCGCAGAACGGCGCGCCGGTGCGCCTGGTCGTGCCCTGGAAGTACGGGTTCAAGAGCATTAAGTCCATTGTCAAGATTGATCTGGTTGCAGAGATGCCCACTTCGCTGTGGATGGCGGCCGCGCCCAACGAATACGGCTTTTACGCCAACGTCAACCCTGAAGTGGATCATCCCCGCTGGTCGCAGGCCACCGAACGCCGCATCGGCGAATTGGGCCGCCGCCCGACCCTGATGTTCAACGGCTATGAGGCAGAAGTGGCTCATTTGTATGCCGGCATGGACTTGCGGGTGAATTTCTAGCAGGCATGAATCACGCCCAACGCAATCGTTTGCTCAGCGCGGCGGCGCACATCGGCGCGTTGTTGCCGCTGGCGCGCATGCTCTTCGATCTGGTCACTGCCAGATATGGTCCCGACCCGATCCGCGAGTTCACCCTGCGCACCGGGCGGACGGCGATTACGCTTTTGCTGCTCTCGCTGGCCTGCACGCCTGCCGTGCGACTGAGCGGCTTCAAACCACTGCTCCGCCTGCGGCGTCCGTTGGGGCTGTATAGCTTCTTCTACGCCGCAGTGCATTTTCTGATCTTTGTGGGGGTGGACTACGCTTTCGATTTCGCCCTGATCCGCGCCGCGCTGCTGGAAAAGCGGTATGCCCTCGTCGGGTTGACCACTTTTCTGGTGCTGGCGGTGCTGGCGGTCACCTCTACGCGCGGCTGGAAACGCCGTTTGGGGAAGAACTGGAAACGATTACATCGTCTGGCATACGCCGCGGGTGTGCTGGCGGTGGTGCATTTCATCTGGCTGGTCAAGCCCGGTGTGATGCGCCCGTGGTACTACGCCGCGGTGCTGGGGGGTCTGTTGCTGGCGCGCTTTCCGTTCGCTAAACAACGAGCAAGAGCATCGGGGGATGAGTGACATGGTCATCGGGTTTCATTTGGCCCCACTTGCGATTTGAATCGGCGTGGTATAATCTCGCCGCGTTGGCCGACGATCGTCGGGCCTGGCGTCATCATTTCCCCTTTTGTTCAGGGATATACGCCCTGCATCCTGGTGGGCGCGTATCCCTGTCAATCCATCACCGGGAGTATCACGCTATGAAGTTGCATGAATATCAATCGAAGCAGATTTTTTCTCAGTACGGTGTCCCGATCCCAAAGGGGCGCGTGGCGGCTACCGCAGCCGAGGCGAAACAGATTGCCGAGGAGTTGGGTGGTCGCGTTGTGGTTAAATCGCAGGTGCTGGTCGGCGGGCGCGGCAAGGCTGGCGGTATTCGCCTGGCAAAGTCGCCCGAGGAGGCTGAGGATCTCGCGGCTCAGATTCTGAGCATGGAGATCAAAGGCCTGCCAGTGCGTAAGGTGCTGGTGGACGAGGCTGCCAACATCGAGAAGGAGATTTACCTGGGCATCACCAACGATCGCGCCGCGCGCCGTCCGGTGATGATGGCCTCCGCCGAAGGCGGTGTGGAGATCGAAGAGGTCGCCCGCCAGACGCCGGAGAAGATCATCAAGGTGCATATTGACCCCTTGCTTGGCTTGCAGGGCTATCAGGCGCGCGACCTGGCCGCTGGTATCGACCTGCCGCGCGAACACTGGCGCGCCTTTGGGCAGATTGCCCAGGGCCTCTGGCAGGCCTATCTCAAGAGCGATGCCACCCTGGCCGAGATCAATCCGCTGGTGATCACTGCTGAGAACACCTTGCTGGCCGTGGACGGCAAAATGGTGCTCGACGATAACGCCCTCTTCCGTCACCCCGACCTGGCCGAGATGCGTGACCTGGATGTGGAAGCCGAGGCCGAGATCGAAGCGCGCAAGTATGGTCTCTCCTACATTCAACTGGATGGCAACATCGGTTGTATGGTCAACGGCGCCGGCCTGGCGATGACCACGATGGATGTGATCAAGCTTTTCGGCGGCGAACCGGCCAACTTCCTCGATATCGGTGGCGGAGCAAGCGCCGAAAAGGTGGCTGCTGCCTTCCGCATCATCCTTTCCGATCCCAAAATCAAGGCAGTGCTGATCAACATTTTCGGCGGCATCACCCGCGGCGACGAAGTGGCGCGCGGCATCCTGGCCGCTATGGAAGAAGTCCAGCCTGAAGCCCCGATGGTGGTGCGCATTGTCGGCACCAACGCCGAGGAAGGCCGCAAGCTGCTCGCTGAGGCCGATATGATTACTGCGGAAACCCTGGCGGATGCGGCGCAGAAGGCCGTGGCCGCGGCGAAGGGAGGGAACTGAAATGAGTATTCTGGTTGACAAGAACACCCGTTTGATTGTTCAGGGGATTACGGGCCGCGAGGGCCTGTTTCACACCCAAAAGATGGTGGAGTATGGCACCAACGTGGTTGCCGGTGTAACTCCCGGCAAAGGCGGCGAGTGGGTTTTGGATGACAAAATCCCGGTGTTCGACTCTGTCAAAATTGCTCGCGAAACCACCGGCGCCAACGCCAGCGTGATCTTCGTCCCGGCGCGCTTCGCCGCCGATGCCATGTTCGAGGCGGCGGATGCTGGCGTGGAGTTGATCGTCTGCATTACGGAAGGCGTCCCGGTTCTGGATATGATGCGCGTGCGCAGCTATCTGGATCAAAAGGGTGTGCGGCTGGTCGGCCCGAACTGCCCCGGCCTGCTCACCCCCGGCGAGGCCAAAGTGGGCATTATCCCCGGCGAGATCGCCATCCCCGGCGACGTCGGCGTGGTGTCGCGCTCCGGCACGCTGACCTACGAGGTGCTCTATGCGCTCAAACAGGTGGGGCGCGGCGTGAGTACCTGTGTGGGCATCGGCGGCGACCCGGTTAACGGCACCAACTTCATCGACGCCCTGCGTATGTTCGAGGAGGACCCGCAAACCAACTACGTGGTGCTGATCGGCGAGATCGGCGGCACGGACGAGGAAAAGGCGGCCGCTTTCATCAAGGAGCACATGACCAAGCCGGTGGTCGGATTCATCGCCGGACAGACCGCGCCGCCTGGAAAGCGCATGGGACACGCCGGCGCGATCGTCGAAGGTGGCACCGGCCTGGCGGCGGACAAGATCAAAGCGCTGGAAGCCGCCGGCGTGCGCGTCGCCAAACATCCGGAGGAAATCCCCTCCCTCCTGCCCTGAACGATCTTGAGAAAACAAAAAAGAAGTTCAACTTCTCGCCGAAGTTGAACTTCTTTTGATTCTCTTTAGAACGGCACGGTCTACATGTGTTGTTCGATGTAAGCCACCGCTTCGCCGACCGTGGTGATTTTCTGCGCGTCCTCGTCGGAGATCTCGCTGCCAAAGGCCTCTTCGAACTCCATGATCAATTCGACCAGATCGAGCGAATCGGCCTCCAGGTCTTCGCGGAAGCGCGCCTCCGGCGTGACCTTGCTTTCATCCACATCGAGCAGTTCCACAATGATCTCCTTGACTTTATCGAAAACTTCTTGATTCATGACTAGCCTCCTCGGGTGATTTCAGCCGCTATGGATTGACCGGGGTATTGTAAAACCCGGTTGCCTGGCCTGTCAAGCAGGCTTGTTGACAGGCTGGAATCGGGCTGGTAAGATAGCTTCACATCAAAGGAACACTGTTCGATGGCAAAAGTTACGCCCACCGGTACGCGAAAAGATGATCATATCCGCATCAATCTGGACGAAGACGTGCGTTCTGGCCTGACCACCGGGCTGGAACGTTATCGTTTTGTCCACCAGGCGCTGCCGGAGATCAACCTGGAGGATGTGGATACCCGCCTGGAGTTGTTTGGCCGTCTGTTGCGCGCCCCCGTGCTGATCTCTTCGATGACCGGCGGCACACCCCGGGCCGAACGCCTGAACCGCATCCTGGCGCAAGCTGCTCAGGAAATGGGGGTGGCCATGGGGTTGGGATCGCAGCGTGCCGCGCTGGAGCATCCCGAAACCGAGCAAACCTTTCAGGTGCGCGATCTGGCGCCGGATATTCTGTTGTTTGCCAACCTGGGGGCGATTCAGCTGAATTACGGCTATGATGTTTCTCACTGTCAACGCGCTGTGGAGATGGTGGAGGCCGACGCCCTCATTCTGCATCTCAACCCGTTGCAGGAAGCCGTGCAGCCGGAGGGCGATACCCGCTTTGCCGGATTGTTGAAGAAGATCGAGGCGGTGTGCGCGGCGCTCCCTGTGCCGGTGGTGGTCAAGGAGGTTGGCTGGGGGATTTCGGAGCAGGTAGCCCGGCAGCTGGCCGAGGCCGGGGTGGCAGCGATTGACGTGGCCGGCGCGGGTGGCACTTCCTGGACACAGGTAGAGATGTACCGCGCCCAGACGGAATCGCAGGCCCGCCTGGCGGCTGCTTTCCTCGAATGGGGTATCCCCACCGCCGAGGCCATTTTGCAGGCCCGCCGCGGCGCTCCCGATTTGCCCGTCTTCGCCTCCGGCGGTCTGCGCACCGGCCTGGATATCGCCAAATGCCTGGCCCTGGGCGCGGTGTTGGGGGGGATGGCCGGCCCGCTCCTCAAAGCGGCTGATCGTTCGCTGGAAGCCGCAATCGAGAGGTTGAGCGAAATCCGGCGCGAGTTGCAGGTGACCATGTTCGCCGTCGGCGCGGCCGACCTGGATGCTCTGCGCCGTGCCCCCCTGGTGCGTGTGGAGTGAGTGCCATGAATCATCCTCTGATGCAAACCATGCTGGTCGCCATCGAGCGCCGCCTGCAGGCGGATGTGACGCGTCTGGATGATGACGGGACATACGCCGGCTTGCAGTCCATGATTCGCTATCACATGGGCTGGGAGGGCGAGGGCGCCGGGCCGAAGGCGCGCGGTAAACGCATCCGCCCGTTGCTGGTGTTGCTGACTGCTGCCGCCGCAGGCGGGGATTGGGAGGATGCCCTGCCGGCGGCTTCGGCGGTTGAACTGGTGCATAATTTCTCGCTGCTGCACGACGATATCGAGGACAACAGCCCCTTGCGCCGCGGCCGCCCGACGGTTTGGAAAAAGTGGGGTGTGGCGCAGGCGCTCAACGCCGGCGACGCGCTCTTTTCGCTGGCGCACCTGATCGTGCTGGATTTGCAGCACGTTCTCCCCCCCGCCGCCGCGATGGAAGCGGCGCGGCTGTTGCAGCAGACCTGCCTGCGCCTGACGCGCGGGCAGTATCTGGATATTTCCTACGAAGAGCGCCTCGATTTGACGCTGGCCGACTACTGGCCGATGGTGAGCGGCAAGACGGCGGCGTTGCTGGCTGCCTGCACCGAACTGGGCGCGCTGGTTGCCGCGGCACCGGCGGATGTGCGCCAGCACTACCACCGCTTTGGGAACGATCTGGGGCTGGCTTTCCAGGCCCTGGATGATTACCTCGGTATCTGGGGCGACGCCGCTCTGACGGGGAAATCCACCCATAGCGACCTGCTGGCGGGCAAGAAATCCCTGCCGGTGCTCTATGGCCTGGAGCAGAACGGCGCTTTCGCTGCCCGCTGGCGGCAGGGGAACATCACCGCGGCAGAAGTTCCCGCCCTCGCCGAGCAGCTGACTGCCGAGGGCGGGCGTGAATACACCCTGAAGCAGGCTGAGCGGCTGACGGCCTCTGCCCTGGATGCCCTGCGCGCCGCACACCCCCAGGGGGAGGCCGGAGAAGCGCTGGAAGAACTGGCGCGCGCCTTGCTGCGCCGTCAGGTGTAGGTCTCGCTCAAACGAATTCCATGAATACCCGGTTGCCCAGCAGCCGCCCGCGGGGCGTCAGACGCAGCGCCTCGGCGTGCCATTCGAGCAGGCCGGCGCGGCGCAAACGCCGGATCGGCGCGCTGTAGTGTTCTTCCAGCCGCTGGCCAAAGCGTTGTTCAAATCGCTGTAGTGAGACTCCCTCCTGGGTCAGACGCAAACCCATGATCAGCGTTTCGCTCATCTCGGTAGCGCGGTCAACAGGGATGGCCTCGGCCGTGGCCGGCGTGCGGGGGAAGACGGACGGCGCGCCGGCGTTTTGCAGGCGCTCGATATAAGCGGTGGAGGCGCGTACCGCCACGGTGCGGTATCCGGCGGCGAATCCGTGCGCGCCGGCCCCCAGCCCCAGGTAGGGCAGATTGCGCCAGTACTGCAGGTTGTGCCGGCAGGCATGGCCCGGCCGCGCCCAGTTGGAGATTTCGTATTGTTCGAAGCCGGCTTTATCCAGCCGCTCGCAGGCCAGTTCGTACATCTCGGCTGCCCGGTCGGCGTCGGGAAGCGGCACCAGGCCGCGGTCTACCCAGTGAGAGAGCGGCGTGCCGTGCTCGAGCGTGAGGGCGTACAGCGAGATATGCTCCGGTTGCAGGTCGAGGGCGCGGGAGAGCGATTGTTCCCAGCGAGCGAGCGACTGCTCCGGCAGGCCGTAGATCAAATCCAGGCTGAGATTCTCGAAACCGGCGCGCCGTGCCCATTCCACCGCCTGAATCACATCTCCAAAGTCATGCTGCCGCTCCAGGAAGCGCAGTTCCTCCGGCTGGGCTGACTGCATCCCCAGGCTGAGGCGGTTGACGCCGACGGCATAAGCGGCGCGCAGATAATCCCGGTCGAGCGTGCCGGGGTTGGCCTCCAGCGTGATTTCGAGAGGGGCGTGCCAGGAAAAATGGGTGTGCGCGGCCTGGAGGATGGTCTCCAGCGCGGTGATCGGCAACAGCGAGGGAGTCCCTCCGCCCAGGAAGAGGGTGTGGATTGGGGGGCGTTCTCCCGCGGCCTGACGGAGAAAAGCCATCTCGCGGCACAGCGCCTGCGCGTAGGCGGGGATCAGTGCCTCCAGCCCGGCGTAGGTGTTGAAGTCGCAGTACGCGCAGCGATGGCGGCAAAAAGGGATGTGCAGGTACAGGCTGTAGGACGTATCCATCGGGGTGAGTATACCAGAATTGCGATTCGCCTGCGCTGGCAAACGCTGGTATAATCTGCGCCGCTATCACGCCTCCCGGCGCGGCCGGGATGCTTCGTTTGTGTGTGTATATGACCAATGACAACGCTACCCCTCAATTGTGCCCCACCTGCGGCACGCGGCTGAGCGCCGATGCCACCCGCTGCCTGGTTTGCGGCAGCGATCTGACGGCTCCGGGCGAACCTGCCCAGGAGCCGGAAACGCTGCGCGGCAGCCGTATGCCGGAGATCACCCTCAGCCTGCCGGTGGTGATCGCACTGATGGCCGGTTTCCTGCTCATCGGCGCGGTGATGGTGTTCTTCGCTCTGCAGCGCACCGGCCGGGTGGTTGAGCCAACGCCGGTGCCCAGCCCGACGCTGACGCCCACACCTTCTCCATCGCCTACACCGGTTACGCCCACGCTCACCCCTACGCCGCTGCCTTCCCCTACGCCGTTCACTTATGAGGTCAAAGCGGGGGATACCTGCGCCGGTATCGCTTTTGCCTTCGACGTTTCCATCCAGAGCATCGTGCGGCTGAACAATCTGCCGGCGGCCTGCGATACCCTGTTTGAGGGGCAGCAGTTGTTGATTCCCTATCCCACACCCACGCCTACCGCTTTCCCCACCGCCACCCTCAGCGGGCCGGAGGCCACCATCGCGGCCTGTGAGAAGGTGGTTTACACCGTGCAGGAAAACGACACGCTGAGCAGCATCTCCACCAATTATGCCGTGCCGATGGAAGCCATCAAGGAGTTCAACGGTATGGTGACCAACACGGTGTACGCCGGCATGAGCCTGGTGATTCCGCTGTGTAAACGCGCGGCCACGCCCGGCCCGACGCCAACGCCCACACCGCCGCCGCCGTATCCGGCACCCAACCTGTTGCTGCCGCCGGATGGCTCTTACTTCACGCTGGAGGATGACCGCGTGACCTTGCAATGGGCGGCAGTAGGCACGCTGCGCGAAAACGAGGCCTACGCGGTGACGGTGGAAGACGTGACCGAGGGCCAGGGGCGCAAGCTGGTGGACTATGTTACCGATACCAAGTACATCGTCCCGGCCAGCTTCCGCGCCGGAGACAGCGCGCCGCACGTGTATCGCTGGTCGGTGATGCCGGTGCGGCAGGTAGGCACGGATGAGAACGGCGAGCCGATATGGGAGTCGGCCGGAGCGGTCAGTCCGACGCGCGTCTTCACCTGGGCTGGCGTCCCGGCTGAGGGTACCCCCTCTCCCTAAACGGCGCGCTGGCTCGTGACGCTGCTGAGAAAT
>RFKO01000005.1 GCA_003694235.1 Anaerolineae bacterium | reverse complement strand
GTCTCGTTTGCTCAGCCGCCCATTGAGATGGGGGAGCACCTGATCGCCGGACATTCTCTGGACAACCGCGCCTCAGTGGTCGCCCTGACCCATTGCCTGGAGCTTTTGCAGGGACGCGCGCACATCTGGGATGTGTGGGCGGTGGCGACGGCACAGGAAGAGGAGACGCTGGGGGGCGCGGCGACATCGGCGTTCGATTTGCAGCCCGATCTGGCAATCGCGGTGGATGTCACCTGGGCGCAGGGCCCGGAAACCCCCAAGCACAAGGCGTTCCCATTGGGGGAGGGGATTCCCCTCGGCTGGGGACCGAACATCCACCCCGGCCTGCATCGCGCCGTGAAAGAGACCGCCGAACGGTTGGAGATCCCCGTCCATCTGGAGCCGATGCCGCGTCACTCCGGAACGGATGCCTACGCGCTGCAAACCGCGCGCCAGGGCGTCCCCACACTGGTGGTCAGCATCCCGTTGCGTTACATGCACACGCCGGTTGAGATGGTGGACCTGCGCGATATCCGCCGCGCCGGTCGGCTGCTGGCGGAGTTCGTCGCCGGGCTTGAGGTTGGTTTTCGTCCCCGCTTGACGTCTGATGAACCCTGAGCGCCATGCCGGAGCATGTCACCTTTCTGACGGATTCCTGGGAGGAAACCTTCAGCGCGCTCTTCGAGCAGGCGTTGCGGAACCTGATCATCATTTCCCCTTATATCACGGGAGATGCCGTTGAAATGTTGTGTCGCCAGTTCGAGAAACGAGGTGATGAGAACGAGGTGAACGTGCGATGTTTGACGAATATCACCTCGGCTGCTCTGGCTGGCGGGAGTCTGGAAATCGGTGCTTTGTTGCAGTTGACGAATCGTTTGCCACGCGCGCGTGTCTTTCACCTGGGGAATCTGCATGCAAAGGTTTATCTCGCTGATGAGCGAATGGCTTTGGTTACATCGGCTAATTTTACGCGCGGCGGTATGCGGTTGAATCGGGAAGCTGGAGTCCGTCTGGATGACCCTGAGCAGGTGGCTGAAATTCGCGCTCAGGTGGAACGATTTTTTCAGGTCAGCACGCCGTTGGAGCGTTCGGATATGGAGCGCATCAGCGTTGCCGCTGCGGAACTCCGTTCTTTGACCGACCGGCAAACCAGAGCACTGGCTCAATCTCCGCAGAGGGAAATCATCCAGGAGCAGTTGATCCGGGCGCGCGTGAGAGTTGCACAACGGTTGCCTGGTTCGGAGGATGTCCCAAGTGAAAATCGCATTTTCTCGTCTACCATTTTGTTTTTGCTGGCGCAGTTCGGCCCCCAGACCACAGAAGAACTTCACCCACGGATTCAGACTATGCATCCCGAATTGTGTGATGATACGATAGACCGCGTCATCGGCGGTATCCGCTTTGGAAAGCGATGGAAACATATGGTCCGTAACGCTCAACAGTATCTCAAGCGACAGGGGATCATTGACTACGACCCTCAAACCCGGCTTTGGAGCCTGGCGGAACAGGAAGATGAGATATGACGAATAATCTTCGTGTGCAAGCCCCTCAGCTACGCCTTCTCGAGCGCCTGACCAACGCCTGCGCGGTCTCCGGCGATGAGGGCGCGGTGCGCCGCATTGTGTTGGAAGAGGTGAAACCGCTGGTGGATGATTTGCAGGTGGACGCGCTGGGCAATGTGCTGGCCACTCATCGCGGCAACGGCCGCGGCCCGCGCCTGCGGGTGATGCTGGCCGCTCACATGGACGAGGTCGGTTTTATGATCACGGCCGCGGATGGCGAGGGGATTTTTCGCTTCGATACCGTGGGCGGTATCGACCCCCGCCAGTTGCCCGGCAAACCGGTGCTGGTGGGAAGCGAGGGGATCCCCGGTGTGATCGGCGCCAAACCGGTGCACCTGACCTCGCCGGAGGAGCGCAAGCGTTCTCCTTCGCTCGACGCGATGCGCATAGATGTGGGGAAAGAGAACGCCGGCAAAGTCAAAGTGGGCGACCGGGTGACCTTCGCCACTCGCTTCATCCGCCTGGGGCGGCGCAGCGTGCGCGCCAAGGCGCTGGATGACCGCCTGGGCGTGGCAACGCTGATCGAGATTTTGCGCCATCCGCCGGAGAATGTGGATATTCTGGCCGCTTTCACCGTGCAGGAAGAAGTCGGCCTGCGCGGCGCGGGCGTGGCAGCCCATGCCCTGGAACCTGACCTCGCCATCGCGCTGGATTGCACCCCGGCTTACGACCTGCCCTCCTGGGACGGAGAAAAGAACATCCGGTACAATACCCGTTTGGGCGCCGGCCCGGCAATTTATGTCGCCGATGCCGCCACGCTCCCCGACCCCCGATTGATCGCCCACTTCCGGCGGACGGCGGAGGCCGAGGGCATCCCTTATCAGCTGCGACAACCCGGGGGAGGTGGAACCGACGCCGGCGCGATCCACCGTCGGCGCGAGGGTATCCCCAGTCTCTCGCTATCCGTGCCGGGGCGTTATCTGCACACCGCAGCGGGGATCGTCCGTGTGGCGGATTGGGAACACACCCTGCAACTGGTTCACGCTGCTCTGACCCGTCTGCCGGCAGATATTCTGGCGGCGCCGCGCGGCGAATGACGAGGATAACATTCACAGGAGAGACCACAATGCAAGCCTTGCTGGAGAAACTGACACAAATCCCCGGTCCGTCGGGAGCAGAGCATCTTGTCCGTAGCGCTGTGCAACAAGAGATCGAAGGCTTCGCGGATGCGATGTATACCGATGCGCTGGGCAACCTGCTGGCGCGCAAAGGCCGGCGAACCGATGGCGGCCTGCGGGTGATGGTGGCGGCGCACCTGGACGAGATCGGCGTGATCGTCACGCATGTGGACGAGAACGGTTTTGTGCGCTTCGCGCCGCTGGGCGGCGTCTCGCCGCGTTACGCGCCGGGCGGACGGGTGCGCTTCCTCAACGGCGTGGGCGGCGTCATCGGTCTGGAGCGCACCGAAGACCGCACGAGCGCGCCGCCGCTGGAGAAGATGTTCATTGACGTGGGCGCCGGCAAGCGTTCGGATTGCCCGGTCGCGGTGGGCGATGTGGCCGTCTTCGAGCGCCCCTTCGAGCAACTGGGCGGTCGCTGGATTTCCAAGGCCATGGATGACCGCGTGGGCGTGGCCTTGTTGATTGAGGCTTTGAAGCGTCTGGGCGACACACCGCATGAGGTGTACTTCGTCTTCAGCGCGCAGGAGGAAGTGGGCGTGCGCGGGGCGACCACGGCGGCCTTTGGCGTCGAACCAGACCTGGGCCTGGCCGTGGATGTCACCATGACCGGCGATACCCCTAAGGGCGTCACCATGGAAGTCGCGCTGGGCAAAGGCCCGGCAGTCAAAGTGAAAGACCGTGGCATGATCGCAGATCCGCGGGTGGTGCGCTGGATGACGCGCACGGCCGAGCGATCTGGCATCCCCTATCAGCGCGAGATTCTGGAATACGGCAGCACCGACGGTCGCGCCATTCAGCTCAGCCGGGCGGGCACGCCGACCGGTGTGCTCTCCATCCCCTGCCGTTATGTGCACAGCCCCTCCGAGATGGTGGATGCCGGAGATGTGAAGCAGGCGCTGGATTTGCTGCTGGCTCTGCTCAGCGCACCCATTGAACTGGGAGACTAGGCGTGCGTGCCAGATTTCGCTGGACAGTTTTGCTGCTACTGGCGGGCATGATGGGATGTGCCATGCCGGCCCGGCCAACGGCGGTCGCGCTGCAACCCACCCCGACGGCTGCGCCGACTCCCACTCCCCTGCCTGAGGTGGAGGCAACCGCCCCGCCGTCCAACGTGACCCTGCACATCTGGCTACCGCCTGAGTTCGCCCCCTCAAGCGAAGGCGCGGGGCTGGTGTTCGCACAGCGCCTGGCGGAGTTCACCGCGCGGCGGCCAGGCGTGCAGGTCGAAACGCGCATCAAGGCGGTGTATGGGCCGGGGGGCATCCTGGACACTTTGAAGACCGCCAAGGCGGCGGCCCCATTGGCTCTGCCTGATCTGGTGTTGCTGCCGTATGGGGCGCTGGAGCAGGCTACAGAAGAAGGTTTGTTGCACACTTTCGACGGCCTGACGGCCGTGATGGATGACCCTGACTGGTTCGAGCTGGCGCGGCAGGTCTCCCATGTCAACGCCAGCGGTATGGGTATCCCCTTTGCACTCGACGCGCTGGCGCTGGGTTATCGTCCTCAGGCGGTAGATGCGCCGCCTGCTACGTGGGATGAGGCGTTAAGCGCCGGCCAGGTGATCGCTTTTCCGGCTGCCGACCCCGGTGGCACCTTCTTGCTGGCCCTGTATCTGTCTGCCCAGGGTACGCTGCCGGGGGGTGGGGGGCAGGGTGCGCTGGATATCCTCCCGCTGACCACCGCGCTGACCCTGATCGCCCAGGGAGGGCAGAATCAGGTCTTCCCGGTCTGGCTGACGCAGTTCGAGACCGAAGAGCAGGCCTGGGCAGCTTATCAGGAGGGGCAGGCGGATATGGTGGCAATCCGTGTCAGCCGTCTGTTGCCCTCTCCCGATGTGTCGCCGGCGTTGTTGCCGGCGAGTAGTGGCACGTCGCTTGCACCGGGAGATGGCTGGGCGTGGGCTTTGGCGGCCGAGGATGCCACGCGGCAGCATCTTGCTGTTGAACTGGCCGAGTTTTTGAGCGCTTCTGAGTTTGTGTCCATCTGGTCGCGCGCCGCCGGCTATTTGCCGGCGCGCCCTTCGGCTTTGCAGAGCGGCTGGGAAAACCATCCAGAGTATGCGATGTTGAATCGTGTGATTGCCGCCTCTACGCTGGTTTCACCGACGCTGACGCAGACGCTGGGGCCTCTCCTGCAGGCGGCTTTGCTGGATGTGTTGAAAGAGGGGGTGGACCCGGCTATCGCCGCTCAAGAGATCCTGGATGCATTGAATACCCCCTGACGATGAAATCTCGTTATCGGCAGGTGCTGGCAGATATTCGCGCCGCAGTGCGTTTGGGAGGGCTGGAAGACCTGGAGGCGGCTTTTGCCGGTCTGATGGACCTGCCCGAAATTGCCTCGAATCACAGGATTTCTGAGGCGGTGCTGAAGCAGTTGCTCGTGCCGGCGGGCGAGTTGTTGGCCGGGCAGGCGGCTGCTCGCCTCGAGCCGCTGACAGAACATCCGCTGGCAGGTGTGCGTGCCGTTGGCGCGGCCGCGCTGGCGGCGCGTTTTACGCGGCGCAAGGATGTGTCTCTCAAGCGGCTGGGGCGCGCCGCCGGTGACAATCGGCCGGAAGTGCGACAGGCGTTGATTGATGTGCTGGGGCGTTTGGGGAGTGAGAACCCTCAGGTGTTGCGGCTGGCGGTGGAGAGATGGTTGTCTGCTACCTCGCCGCGCCTGCGCGAAACGGCCGCGCGTCTCCTGCCTGTGCTGGCAGAGAGCGAGGGGGAGGCTGTCCTGAAGCGTTTCAATGCTCTGAGAGAGGAAAGTCATCCCGAGGTGCGGGCGGCGCTGACAGATGCGCTGCGCGCCACGGCGGAGAGGGGACTGGATGCTGCTGTGCTGAGATGGTTGCGCTCCTGGGCCGATTCACCCCAGCCGGATGACTGGCTGATTGCCAGGACGCTCGCGGGAGCGTGGGGGGCGCAGCACCCTCAGGAGAGCGCCGACATTCTGAGGGCGCTGTATGCCCGCCGGGGATTGAGCCGTCCCGTGCGCCAGGCGCTCGAAGCGCTGGCGCGGCGCGGGGTGGAGATTCGACTCGATTAATCGTTTTCTTCCATCTCGCGGCGTTTGACCGGTACCCCCAGGATGTTGTAACCGGCATCCACAAAGACCACTTCGCCGGTGGTTTTCGCCGCCAGGTCGGAGCACAGGTATACCGCCGTATTGCCTACATCTTCGATGGTGATTTCCTGTCCCAGGGGGGCGGTCTCGGCGAACTGGCGGTACATGTCTTTGAAGCCGGTCACACCGGCCGCAGCCAGCGTGCGGATCGGGCCGGCGGAGATGGCGTTGACGCGTACGTTATGCGGCCCGAAGTCGTAAGCCAGGTAACGGGTGGATGCCTCCAACGCCGCTTTGGCCACGCCCATCACGTTGTAGTTGGGGGCGACTTTCTCGCTGCCGTAGTATGTCAGCGTGAGCAGCGCGCCCCCGGGGCGCAGCATGGGCTGGAAAGCGCGCGCCAGGGCGACGAAGGAGTACACGCTGATATCCATGGCGACGTGAAAACCCTCGCGGCTGGTGTTGTAGTACGGGCCTTGCAGTTCTTCCCGCAGGGCGAAGCCAATCGAGTGCACCAGGATGTCGATTTCGCCAAAGGCGGATCTGGCTTTTTCAGCCACACGGGCGATCTCTTCGTCGCTGCCGACGTCGCAGGGTTCAACGAACGAAACGCCCAGCGATTCGGCCAGGGGACGCACACGTCGCTCCAGCGCGGGCCCGGCGTAGCTCAGCCCCAGACGGGCGCCATGCTGGTGAAAAGCCTGGGCGATCCCCCAGGCGATCGAGCGTTTGTTGGCCACGCCGAAAATCAGCGCGGTTTTGCCGGCGAGCAGTTGCATGTTTCAGGCCTCCAGTTTGGTCAATTCTTGGTGAGGTGGGTTGCCGGTTGCTATAACCCGCTCGTTGGGCAATCGTCACGCTTCTCCTGGCAGAAGCGGTTCAGGGCAGGAAGCCGAAGTACACCTGATCTCCGGTGGCCAGGAAAACGCGCCGATCCGGCCCGATGGCAAAAGCGGTCACCTCCCCTTCCGGTAAGGGGAGCACCGGTCGGTATTGCCGCTGGTACACCAGTTGCAGGCTGAGGTGATACACTGCCTGTTGTTCGCCGTCGAGCAGGTAAATGGAAGGGTCTGGCGGGGGGGAGTACTGCAGTTGACGAAATGTGGCGTAGGAGAGCGTTGGGCCGTCCGGCAGGTCAGGGCGCGAGTCCTGATAAATTGCCGGTTCGTCCACCACATCGCTTTGATAGCGAGCGATGATCATCGAACTGTCCTGATTGAGCAAATACAGCGTGCCGTTGGTAGCGGTGATATCCACCACGTTCTGCATGTCGGGGACATCGTTGCCAAAGAAGAACTCAGGCAGTTCCGAGTAGTTGCTGGCGCTGCTGTACACCCAAACGGAGTTGGTCAACGTATCCAGCACATACAGGTCGCCGCCGTCCAGGGCAATGGCTCGCGGTGTCCCCCAGTTTGAATCGGGAGCAGGAGGCTGAATGATCAACTGGTCGCTGCGGCCGGGAATGCATTCCACCAGATTGCCGTCGCCGTCCAGCCCGATTAACGTCGCCCCGGCCGGGTGCCCCGGCGGTAGCGGCGCGATGTCCACCAGGTCGCTGACGATGAGCGGTGTTTGTACTTTGCCGCAATAAAACGCCTCGTCGCGCTCGTACCCTTTGCCGGTGAACACGGCGCGGTACACCTGGCCGGTGGTGGCGTCCAGCATATAGAGGTCGTTCTCCTGCGAGATTGCCAGGCGCGAGATGCGTGTGCCGGCCGGCAGTTCACCGGCGGCGAAGGCGCGCTGCACCTCGATGCGCACTACTTTGTCCAGATTGTCCAGTTGTTGGGTGGCGAGGGCGCGCAGGCGTTGTGTCTCTTCGGTTACTTTGATCTCCTCGGCCAGGTCGACGTATTCCAGCACGGCCTGCCAGCCGATGCGTTGCTCGGCGGCATGCTCGAACGTTTCGGCCTGGTCGCCGGCCTGACGAGCGCGCTCGACGTACACTTCATACAGCGCTCCCTCCCCGCGTTGCAGGTAAACCGCCATCGAGACGGCCACCACGATCAGCGGCACCGCTACGGCGATGAACATCAGCGTGGATGGCGGCAGGTTGAGGGCGCTTTCCTCCGGCATCAGGCGCGCCAGCAGTGTGCCGAAGGCGCGCCACATGCTGCCTGCGAAGGTGCGCAGCGCCCGCCATCCGGCGCGTACCCTGCTTTCCCGTGGGGGGGACTTGGCGGCAGGCGGGGACGGGCTTTGTGTCTCTGTTGCCGGTTTCCCCTGAGATGGAGGGGGAGGGGGCGGCTTGAGTGGCGCTACCGCCACGCCGTTCGCCTCGGCAACAGGGGTGGCCGGTTTTTGTGGTGGTGGCGGTGTGGGTTGTGGCTGGGCGGCCGGCCGGGAGGGGCGCGCTTCGGAGGCGGAGGCCGGGCCGACCAGGCGGATGCGCCCTTTGCCGCGGGTCACTTGCAAGGCTACGGCTTCGATGTCGCCGCTGGTGCGGCGTAGCAGGCGCGCATACAGTTCTTTGAGCACCAGGCGGCGCAGGTTGCGCAAGGTGGTGGTGTTCCAGGTCAGCGGCGGGTTGGGCGACATCAGCAAAGTATCGCCGGGTTTGAGCGGCGTCTGGTAGAACTGCAGGCGCGCGGCGCGGCCCACGCCCAGGCCGCGGCCGGCTCCCGGCTCGTGGAACTGTTTGACGCCTTCTGCATTGATCAGATAAGACTGCGCCGAGCCGCATTGCAACAAGAACAGCCGCTCGCCGCGTACCACGCCCATGACCAGCACGCCGATGGCTTGCCGGCCGCGATTGACCGCGCTCAGGTTACGGTGCAGCAGCAATTCGTTCAGCCCCTCGGCTACGGCGCGCATCGCCGAGGTCGCCGAGCCCGCGGTGCGATAATACTCCGCAGCCAGTTGCGCCGTGAGCCGTTCCATCTCGGTGGGAGAGAGAGGGGCGTTCCCCTCCAGCTTAAGGTACACGAACAGCCGGTCTCTGCTGCGACCGCGCGCCGCCCGGCGCGGCGGCATGGCGACGTGCACACCGGGCAGCCGCGGCACTTCCTTCCCGCCACGGCGCACAATCGGAAGTAAGACCTGATCCAGTGAATCCGTCATGAAGTCATCCCGTTGCTGCCAGTAACTCGTTTCGGCACGATCCCATTATACTGGTAAAATCGAAGCCCGAAAACTCGCATTGCAAGATTGAGACCAATGTCACGGACAACAGTATGTCGATCACTCTTCTAACCACGGCGCAAGAATTTGATGACCTGGAAAACGAATGGAACGCGTTGCTGAGCCGCAGCGCCCAGAACCTGCCTTTTCTACGCCACGAGTATCTGAGCACCTGGTGGCAGACTCGCGGCGGCGAAGAATGGCGGGATGGTGATTTATTCATCGTCACGCTACGCTCGGAGGCGGGGCAATTGAATGGCATCGCGCCGCTTTTCCGCACGCGGAACGCCGCCGGCGAGCAGGCGGTGATGTTTCTGGGGAGCTACGAAATCTCGGACTATCTGGATTTTATCGCCTCTCCAGAACATCTGAGCGCCATCATCGAGGCCACGCTGGATGTCTTTTTGCAGCCGGATGCGCCGGCGTGGGATGTGCTCGATTTCTACAACCTGCTGGAAGACTCCCCCTCTCTGCCGGTGCTGGAGGCCGCTGCTGCCCGGCGCGGGCTGCAATTTCAGCGCGAAAACCTGCAGGTTGCCCCGCGGATTGTGCTCCCCTCCACCTGGGACGAGTACCTGATGCAAATCGAGGGTAAACAGCGGCGTGAAATCCGCCGCAAGCTGCGTCGCGCCGCAGCGTATTTCGCACCAGTCTCCTGGTACATTGTGGAAGACGAGAGCGCGCTGGATGCCGAGTTTGACGATTTTCTGGAGCTGATGGCGTATGACCCGGAAAAGCAGGCTTTCCTCACCGAGGTGATGCGTTCACAGATGCGCTCGGCGGTGCATACCGCTTTCAAAGCCGGCTGGCTGCAACTGGCCTTCCTTACGGTGGGGGGCAAAAAGGCGGCTGCTTATCTGAATTTCGATTACGACAACAAAATCTGGGTCTATAACTCCGGGTTGAATTTCGAGTTTCAGGAACTCTCCCCCGGTTGGGTGCTGCTGGCTCATTTGATTCAGTGGGCGATTGAGCATGGCCGCACCGTCTTCGACATGATGCGCGGCGATGAGGTGTACAAGTATCGTTTTGGCGGGGTTGACCGCCTGGTTCAACGCGTCCGTCTCACACGTGCGGGCTGAGCGGCGCTACACCCGCCGCGGCATCCCCGGCCGATGCAGGCGCACGCTCTCCGGTCGGTTTGTCCAGATCCCCGGGATCGAGGTGCCGCATTGCGGACACGTGCCTTTTGCCGTCAGGCGATAATCGCGGATGATGTAGCCGTAGCGTTCGATCAACAGAGTGCCGCAGGCGTGGCAGCGGGTGTGTTCATAGGTGGCCAGGCGGCCGGGGATGTTGCCGGCATACACATAGCGCAGTCCGGCCTCCTGCCCGATCTCCGCCGCGCGGCGCAGTGTTTCCACGGGGGTCCCTCCCCGGTCGGTCATTTTGTAATCGGGATGGAAAGCGGTCACGTGCCAGGGAATATCCGGTGAGACCGAGCGGAGGAAACGCGCCGCGTCCATCAGCTCATCGGTGCTATCGTTGAAGCCGGGCACCACCAGCGTGACCACCTCCACCCACAACCCCAGCGCGTGCGCCTGCTGAATGCTATCGAGCACGTTTTGCAGCACGCCGCCGAGTTCGCGATACCGTCTGTCCTGCATGGTTTTCAGATCGATCTTGTAACCGTCCAGATAGGGGTGCAGGTATTCCAGCACTTCGGGGGTGGCGTTGCCGTTGGATACGAACACGCATTTCATCCCCGCCTGTTTTGCCTGTTTGAAGACAGCAACCGCCCATTCGGCGGTGATCAGCGGTTCGTTGTAGGTGGATGCCACCACTCGCGCGCCGGCGCGCTGCCCCAGGGCAATCATCTCCCGCGGCGTGATCTCGCGGATATAGCGCGCCGACAGATCGGAGGCCGGATCGCGCAGCGTTTGGGAGGAGAGCCAGTTCTGGCAGTAGGCGCAGTGAAAATCGCAGCCCAGCATCCCAAAACTCAGCGCGTCCTCGCCCGTCAGAAAGTGGTAGAAGGGTTTCTTCTCGATAGGGTCAACCTGCAGGCCGGCCACGTACCCCCAGGGGACGCGCAGCGTTCCAGCCTGGTTGAAACGCACCTTGCAGATGCCGCGCCGCCCCTCGCGCAGCAGGCAGCGGTGTCCGCATGCGTAGCAGCGCACCGCGCCGTCTGCCAGCCGCTCGTAAAGCTCTCCCGCGCGGGTGAGCGTATCCAGCAAATCGGCCACCGTGGTCATCGCGCACCTCCGTTTATATTATAATCCCACCTATGCTCAGTGTTGTTATTCAGGCCGGAGGCCGTTCCTCGCGCATGGGGCAGGATAAGGCGTTGATGCCGTTTTTGGGAGAGCCGCTGGTAAGGCGCGTGTTGCGCCGGCTGCGTCCGCTGGCCGATGAACTCCTCATTACGACCAACAACCCCCAGGATTATCCCCCTTTGGGGGTTCGCCTCGTCCCCGACGTGATCCCAGACCGCGGCGCCCTGGGCGGTTTGTTGACCGC
>RFKO01000218.1 GCA_003694235.1 Anaerolineae bacterium | reverse complement strand
ATTGTGCATCGCATTGGGCGGAGGATGCGCAAGGACGGCGAACTGGTGGACGTGGAATTTTTTGGTGTGCCGGTGGTGGTGGAGGGCGAGCAAATCGGCGTTTTGGCGATGTATCACGATATCACCGAACTGGTGCAGGCGCGGCAAGAGGCGGAGGCCGCGGCGCGGGCCAAGTCCGAGTTCCTGGCCAATATGAGCCACGAGATTCGCACGCCGCTCAACGCAGTGATCGGTATGACCAGCCTTTTACTGGATACCCCTCTGAATGATGAACAACGTGAATATGTTCTCACCATACGTAACAGCGGCGACGCGCTGCTCTCGATCATCAACGACATCCTGGACTTTTCCAAGATCGAAGCCGGCAAGCTGGAACTGGAGCGCCATCCATTCGATCTGGCCGCTCTGGTGGAATCATCCCTCGATCTGATCGCCGCCCGTGCCGCGGAAAAAGGCGTGGAGGTGGCATATCTGCTGGAAGAGGGTGTGCCGCGCTGGATTTACGGCGACCCCACGCGCCTGCGGCAGGTTCTGGCGAATTTGTTGAGCAACGCGGTGAAGTTCACGGAGGAGGGCGAGATTGTCGTCAGAGTGGATGCAGCGCCACTGGAGGGCAATCGCTTTCGGGTGCATGTGGCAGTGCGGGATACCGGCATCGGCATTCCGGCCGACCGCATGGATCGGTTGTTTCAGAGTTTCTCCCAGGTGGATGCTTCCACCACGCGCAAGTATGGCGGCACGGGGCTGGGGCTGGCGATCAGCGCCCGCCTGGTCGCTTTGATGGGCGGCGAAATCTGGGTGGAGAGTGAAGTGGGGAAGGGGAGCACTTTCCACTTCACGCTGGTTGCCGAGTCCGCTCCACCGAAAGACGAGGTGGAAAAGCAATTGCTTTCCGAACTCGATCTGGAGGGTAAACGCGTGCTGATTGTGGACGATAACGCCACCAATCGCCTGATCCTCATCCGGCAGGCTAAATCCTGGGGATTGGTGCCGCGGGCGGCGGTGAACGGCTATGAAGCCCTGGAGTGGATTCGCAACGGCGAACACTTCGATTTTGTCATCCTGGATATGCAAATGCCGGAGATGGATGGCGTGATGGTGGCGCGCGAGATCACTCGCTTGCAGGGTGAGAATGTGCCGCCCATGATTTTGCTCACCTCTCTGGGAGGCTGGGAGAAAATCCCGGAAGATGTGCACTTCAGCGCGCGCCTGAACAAACCGATCAAGCCCTCTGTTTTGCTGGATACGATCGTGAAGACGCTGGATACACACCTGCGCACGCGCAAAACACCCTCCCTGCGGGAACAGCAGGTTGTTCCCCCGGCGTTCGATGAGTCGCTGGGGGAATCGCATCCCCTGCGCATTTTGTTGGCTGAGGACAATCTGGTCAACCAGAAGGTGGCCACGCGCATTCTGGAAAAGCTGGGTTATCAGGCCGATGTGGTCAACAACGGGCGCGAGGCGTTGGACGCGGTGCGGGAAAAGGAGTACGATGTGGTCTTTATGGACGTTCAGATGCCGGAGATGGACGGCGTGGAGGCCACAAAACGTATCCTGGAGGTCTACGGCGATGACCGTCCTCGCATTGTGGCTATGACGGCCCACGCCCTGGAGGGGGATCGCGAGAAGTACCTGGGAGAAGGGATGGATGACTACATCAGCAAACCGATTCGGGTGGAACAGCTGGTGGATGTGCTGCGCCGTTGTCCGCGGCGGGTGAAATAAAAAAGACGGTGGACTTCTGTGTCCACCGTCATTGATTTATCGTCTATTGCCCTGCAATGAAGTCCTCTACCATCTGACGGGCCACGTCGTCGGTGAACTGCTTGGGAGGGGATTTCATGAAGTAGGCGGAAGGAGCGATCAGCGGCCCGGCCAGGCCGCGGTCGAGTCCGATCTTGGCGCAGCGTACCGCGTCGATCATCACGCCCGCCGAGTTGGGCGAATCCCACACTTCCAGTTTGAGTTCGATGTTCAGCGGCACATCGCCGAAGGCGCGCCCCTCCAGGCGGATGTTGGCCCACTTGCGGTCGGTCAGCCAGGGCACGTAGTCGCTGGGGCCGACGTGGACGTTTTCTTCCCCCAGATCGTAGGGCAACTGGCTGGTGACCGCCTGTGTTTTGGAGATCTTTTTGGATTCCAGCCGCTCGCGGTCCAGCATGTTGTAAAAATCCATGTTGCCGCCGAAGTTGAGCTGGAAGGTGCGATCCAGGTGGACGCCGCGATCTTTGAACAGGTTGGCCAGCACGCGATGCACGATCGTGGCGCCGACCTGACTTTTGATGTCGTCGCCGATGATGGGCAGACCGCGTTCCTCAAAGCGTTTGCTCCAGTACTCGGAGGTGGCGATGAACACGGGGATGCCGTTGACGAAGGCGCAACCGGCTTCCAGCACCTGTTCGACGTACCATTTGGTCGCCATTTCCGAGCCAACCGGCAGGAAGTTGATCACCACGTCGGTTTTGGTCTCTTTCAGGATGCCGACGATGTCATCGGTAGGGCCGGGGGCTTTTTCCACCTTGCTGCCCAGGTATTTCCCCAGGCCGTCATGTGTCATACCGCGATACACTTTCACGCCCAGGTGCGGCACCTCGGCGAATTTGATGGTGTTGTTGGGATAGGCCCAGATGGCCTCGCTCAAATCTTTGCCCACTTTGCCGGCCACCACGTCAAAAGCGGCGGTGAACTCGATGTCACGGACGTGATATCCGCCCACGCGAGCGTGCATCAGGCCGGGGATTTCCATATCGTCCGGGGCGTTTTTGTAGTATTCCACCCCTTGCACCAGCGAACAGGCACAGTTGCCCACGCCAATGATAGCCACACGAACTTTGTCTTTTTTGCTCATCAGGTTGCCTCCAATGTGCGATGTGCTGCAAGGAAAACCCTTAGAGCGGCTGGCTCTAAGGGGAGATGATGGGAAAGATTATACCCCCGTCTGGTTAGCCTTTCCAGTCAGCGGATGGCGGCGCGCAATTGACGGATGTTCTCGGCGATACTGGCGTTCTGATTGAAGATGGCCGAACCGGCGACCAGCACGTTTGCCCCCGCAGCGACCACTTCGGCGGCGTTCGCTGCCTTGATGCCGCCGTCCACCTCGATGTCTATCTGCGCCAACCCGCGCTGTTTCAGCATCTCTTTCAGCCGGGCGATTTTGGCCGTGCTGGTGGGGATGTACTGCTGTCCGCCGAAACCCGGGTTGACGGACATGATCAACACCTGATCCACATAGGGCAGAATTTCCTCCAGCGCGGTGAGCGGCGTGGCCGGGTTAAGGGTTACGCCCGCGCGCGCCCCCAGGTCGTGGATTTGCTGGACGGTGCGGTGCAGGTGCGGGCAGGTTTCCACGTGCACGGTGATGATGTCGGCGCCGGCCTCTGCGAAGGAGGGGATCAGCAATTCGGGGCGCTCGATCATCAGGTGGACGTCCAT